>JALYWP010000105.1 GCA_030852655.1 Pseudomonadota bacterium
TGCCCCAAAGCCCCAAGGCTGGAAGGCAAAGAGTATCGGGAGCAGCGGAACGGACGCGGACAGAAATCGCCGGACGGGCGGCCGCGAGGTCGCATGTAAAATTTAGACTGGCGACCAAACGGCTGCCCGTCTTCCCGGAACTTCCCCCATAACCCGGCTCGGTTTTCGAGCGCGAGAACGGAGACGCTTGTGCATTCCACGCCACGCAAGAAACGCCAGCGCCATCACGCCGGCACAGCACCCGACCAATCCAGCCGGCCCACCCATTCCCAGATGGGCAACCCCTATCCGCCGTACCTGGAGCCGGTCGTCCTCGATTACGGGATGCCCGGCAAGCGCTGCTCGATGCGGCTGGTCGAGGAGGAGATCATCCGGCCCGGCGGCATCGTCTCCGACTATCTCTACGTCGAGCCCGACCCGAAATTGCCGCGCCTCCAGCTCAGGCTGGCGCCGCGCGGCAAACACCAGACCGACGAGCAATATGCCAGCTATCGGCGCACCATCGAAGAATACAACTGCGCCCACGCCATCTATCTCGGCCTCTGCCATTTGCTCTGTACGCTTCTCGGCAACCACGCCGCCTGCGCGGAGGGCCTCTGCCGGCGTAACGGCCGCTGCTCGGCCATCCGCGACCAGGACCGCTTCGGCATACCGCTTGTGCTCTTTCCGCCCTGTGTGCCGCTCGATCGCGAGATCATCGAGACCTACCGCAAGGAGCTTGTCGCCGAGCTGAAGTGGATAGTGGCGAGGGACAAGGGGGAGCGGCCGAACGCCGAACCCGCGACTTCGGACCACAGGCTTCCGGGTCCCCCGAGGGACGGCGCGCTGGCGGAGGCCAACCGCCATAAACCCGGCGGCGGTGCGGCCCTTGAGCGAAAGGCCGTTGCCCAGTCCCGGTTGCACGCCCGCTAAAGACCGCATAACTAGGCCGAACCGAACGGGACAGGTGCCAGCCATGGATCTGCTCAAGCTTCTCGCCCTCGACGAGGAAGACCTCAAGATCGTCTCCGCTCATGTGCAGGACGCGGTGATGAAGGTCGGCGACCTCGATTTCATCGCCGCATCCGGGAAGTTCGTCATCCCGATGTATCGTTTTGCCTGGGAGAAGGAGGCGACGGCGAGGAACCCGCAGCCGGAGCGGCGCAACAGTCTCCTGCATTTCGACCGGGTGCTGGGAGCGAAGCTTGCGGGCATATCCCGCAACAAGCCCGACGAGGTGCTGTCGCTGCTCGCGGTCACCTACGCTGCCACGGACGCGCCGGCCGGCACCGTCGAACTCGTTTTTGCCGGCGGCAGCGCAATAAGGCTCGAGGTCGAGTGCATCGAGGCGCGGCTTGCCGACCTCGGCGGCGCCTGGGAAGCCTCCTCCCGCCCCGCTCACAATCCTACCGACAGGGACTGACCGACAGAATGGCCATCACTCTTCGCCAGTCCGATCCGGATTTCGCCACGCGCTTCGCCGCGCTTCTCGCCGCCAAGCGCGAATCTTCCCCGGATGTCGACGCCACGGTGCGCGAGATCATCGCCCGCGTGCGCGGCGAAGGCGACGCGGCCCTCATCGACTACACCACGAAATTCGATCGCGCCGACCTGGCATCGCTTGGAATCGCAGTCACCGGCGATGACATCCAGGCCGCCTACAAGGCAGCAGACCCGGCAACCGTGGACGCGCTGAAGTTCGCACGCGACCGCATCCGCTCCCATCACGCGCGCCAGAAGCCGGCAGACGACCGCTATGTCGATGACGCAGGCGTCGAGCTCGGCTCGCGCTGGACGGCGGTCGAGGCGGTCGGCCTCTACGTGCCGGGCGGCACGGCGAGCTATCCGAGCTCGGTGCTGATGAACGCGGTTCCCGCCGCCGTCGCCGGCGTCGAGCGCATGGTCGTCGTGGTGCCCGCGTCGGGCGGCATCGTCAACCCGCTCGTTCTCGTGGCGGCGGACCTCGCCGGCGTCTCGGAAATCTATCGCGTCGGCGGTGCGCAGGCCATCGCCGCGCCCGCCTTCGGCACCGAGACGATCCGGCCGGTCGCCAAGATCGTCGGGCCGGGCAACGCCTATGTGGCGGCCGCCAAGCGGCAGGTGTTCGGCACGGTCGGCATCGACATGATCGCAGGACCGTCGGAGGTGCTGGTCGTCGCCGACCGCGACAACGATCCGGAATGGATCGCGGCGGACCTCCTGGCGCAGGCGGAGCACGACGCCTCGGCGCAGTCCATTCTGCTCACCGACGATGAGGATTTCGCTGGAAACGTCGAAGCTGCGGTCGAGCGCCAGCTGAAATCGCTGCCGCGCGCGGCGACCGCCGCTGCGAGCTGGCGCGATTTCGGCGCCGTCATCCTCGTCGACGATCTGTTCGCGGCGATCCCACTCGTCGACCGCATCGCCGCCGAGCATGTCGAACTCGCCATCGCCGACGCCGAAACCTTCCTTTCGCGCATGCGCAATGCCGGCGCCGTTTTCCTCGGCCGCCACACGCCCGAGGTCATCGGCGACTATGTCGGCGGCTCGAACCACGTGCTGCCGACCGCCCGTTCCGCCCGCTTCTCGTCGGGCCTCTCGGTGCTCGACTTCATGAAGCGCACGTCCGTGCTGAAGCTCGGTCCGGACGCATTGCGCAAACTCGCGCCGGCGGCGATCGCGCTCGCAACGGCCGAAGGGCTCGACGCGCATGGCCGCTCCGTCGCCATACGCCTCAACATGTGACCCATGACCGGGCCGGATCCCCAGCGTTTCAGGCTGATCGACGTCGAGCTCGACAACACGATCGGCCGCTCGACGCCCGATGTCGAGCACGAGCGCGCGGTGGCGATCTTCGATCTCATCGAGGAAAACAGTTTTTGCCCGATCAACGATGCCGGGGAAGGCCCTTACCGGCTGAAATTGTCGCTGGTCGAGGCGCGGCTCGTCTTCGCCATCTCGCGCGAGAACGGCGAGGAGGTCGTCACCCACATACTGTCGCTGACGCCCTTCCGGCGCATCGTCAAGGACTACTACATGATCTGCGAAAGCTATTACGAGGCGATCCGCAACGCCACGCCTTCGCAGATCGAGGCGATCGACATGGGCCGCCGCGGCCTTCACAATGAGGGCTCGCAGACGCTGAAGGACCGCCTTTCCGGCAAGATCGACATCGACTTCGACACGGCGCGACGGCTGTTCACGCTGGTCTGCGTGCTGCACTGGCGGGGTTGATGCCGGCCCCTGCCCTGCCGCGCTCCGTGCTCTTCATGTGCCGCATGAACGCGGTGCGCTCGCCGATGGCGGAGCGCCTTGCGCGGCACGCTCTCCCGTCGTCCGTCTTCGTAGCGTCGGCCGGCATCCGTGTCGGCACGCACGATCCCTTCGTCGACGCGGTGCTGGCCGAGGACGGGCTCGACATCGGCCAACGCACGCCGAGACTGCTCGCCGATCTCGAGGACGATTACTTTGACCTCATCGTCACGCTGGCGCCCGAGGCGCATCACGCCGCGCTGGAACTGACGCGCACGCTTGCCGTCGATGTCGAATACTGGCCGACCCCCGATCCGACCGCGACGCAGGGGTCGCGCGACCAGGTGCTGGTCGCCTACCGCGACACGCGCGACCGCCTGAAGGCGCGAATAGAGGAGCGTTTCGGGTTGGGACCGTGCGGAAATCGCACGTGATTAAGCTTGTTCACAAAGACGCGACAATCATATAGGTTCCGCGCAATTCCGGCCCGGCGGACCGGAAATCCACACAAACCAAAGGTAGAGAATGCCGAAGGAAGAAGTCCTCGAGTTCCCGGGCACCGTCACGGAACTGCTGCCCAACGCGATGTTCCGGGTGAAGCTCGAAAACGAACACGAGATCATCGCTCATACTGCCGGCCGCATGCGAAAGAATCGTATCCGCGTGCTCACAGGCGACAAGGTCCTGGTCGAGATGACCCCCTACGACCTGACCAAGGGCCGCATCACCTACCGCTTCAAATAGGACCGCCGCTGGCGGCCGGGACTTCGGATGAGCGTTTTCCAGAAGCTTGTGCTTGCCTCGGGTTCGGCGCGGCGCATCGAACTCCTGCAGCAGGCCGGCATCGAGCCGGACCGGCTGCTGCCGGCCGATATAGACGAGACGCCGCAGCGCTCGGAGCATCCGCGCTCGCTCGCCAAGCGGCTTGCCAAGGAGAAGGCTGAGAAAGCGCTGGCCTCGCTCAAGAGCGAAGCCGACTATCAGCCCGCCTTCGTACTCGCCGCCGACACGGTGGTGGCGCTCGGGCGTCGCATCATGCCCAAGGCCGAGATGATCGACGAGGCGTCGAATTCGCTGCAGTTGCTGTCGGGCCGCACCCACCGCGTCTATTCCTGCGTCTGCCTGGTCACGCCGTCGGGCAAGCTGCGCCAGCGTCTGGTCGAGAGCCGCGTGCGCTTCAAGCGCATCGCGCGCGACGAACTCGAAAGCTACCTCGCCTCCGGCGAATGGCGCGGCAAGGCGGGCGGCTACGCCATCCAGGGCCTTGCCGGCACCTTTGTCGTGAAACTCGTCGGCTCCTACACCAACGTCGTCGGCCTGCCGCTCTACGAGACAGTCTCGCTGCTCAACGGCGACGGCTACCAGGTGCACTTCAACTGGCTCTCGGGAGCCAGGGGCTGAGCATGAACCTTCCGGGCGGATGCTGGCTTTCGGGCCGGGCCACCCTATCTGCAGGCCGATGACTCCCGCCGCGAAAGTAACGCCGCTCAGGCCCAAGCGCCCCTGCCCCGAATGCGGCAAGCCGTCGGCGCGTGAGACCTATCCGTTCTGCTCGGTCCGCTGCAAGAATGTCGACCTCAACCGCTGGCTGACCGGCGCCTATGTCATTCCCGCGCGAGACGACGAGGACGAAGACGGCAAGCCTGAGGGCGCGACCCCGTCTCCGGAATCGGAACAGGACTGAACCGCGCCGCGGAGGGGTGCCCAGCCGTCTCAAGCCACGCTGTCGAAATCCCGCAGCTTCCGCTGGACAGCCCGATTTCCCATGCTATAACCCACCCGCTTTCCGAGGGGTCTTCGCGCCTCCCGCCATCCCGGACGGGCTATCGCCCCGCCCAGGAGAGAAGCCCAGATAGCTCAGTTGGTAGAGCAGCGGACTGAAAATCCGCGTGTCGGTGGTTCGAATCCGCCTCTGGGCACCATCCTTTGAAAAGTCAAGCCTCGACATACGATCTGCTGCAACGCCTCTGCAGCGGACTCCATCGCAGTTGTCGGCGCTGGGTAATCTTCCTCCGCAATTTGTCCGGGAACAAAGAGCGCGCAGGCTCGAGCCTGTTATCGACACTCCAACGTCGTCGCCCGAGGACCCACAGAAGGGGCTCTAGTCTGAGTGGGGCGTCGCGACCGCCCGGTGGGACAGCAGTTTGAGGAGCGAGCCGAAAAAAATATCTGGCGCCAGCAAGCGATTGCCGATGGCGAGGCCAGACCATCGTGGATTACGCGGTAAGGCGGGAGGCCAAACCTGCCGCTGAGGGTCGAGCCATCACGGCTAACGACCTGTCATGTCAATGCATTACGCTCATCCAGCCATTTCCCCAGCCAGATGAAACGCAACATCGTAGCGAAAGGGAAATGAAATGGACCACACCTTTTTGATGATCGTGCTCACTCTGTCCGGTGGCGGCCAGCCAGCGGCGGCGTTCGTCAACACGCGGACGATAGAAGAGTGCGAACAGCGCGCCTCCGTCGTTCGCGGCATCCTCGACAAGGGCGATACCGAAATCAAACAGATCATCTGCCGCTCCTCGGACGCCAAGTTCGAGCCATTCGCTCATGGGGAAGGCGATGACTCGCAACGCAATGTCTACTTGATCTCCTTCGATGCCGAGAACGCGACCGTTGAACCGGCCGCCAACTGCGATGCCGCCGACACGACGGAAGGTGCACGCTACTGCGCCACCTCGGCCCAGAAACTGCTCTCACAGACGCAATAGCGAGCTGCGGGAAACGCAGCAACCACCCACCGTATCGATCCGCCGCAACGGCCTGCCGGCACGGCCGTCAGTCTGGAGAATATCATGAATGGATCCGCGATCTTCGCCCGCTGGAGAGTCCCTCGCCCGCCAAGTCGGCCGATCGTCAAGGCCGCCACGCTCTTTCTGCTTTCATCGACGACGGCTCCTTTGGCTCTCGACGCCGCCCGCGCGCGGGACGACACAACCTGGCTCGACACCATAACCATCGCCGGCACGAGGACCGAGGTTTCCGTCGAGGAGAACCCGGCTTCCGTGTCGGTGCTGGACGAACAGCAACTCGAACGCAAGCCGCCTGAAAGCATTGCCGAAATGCTGCGTGACGTACCAGGCGTCGAGGTGGTCGACTCCTCGGCGCCGGGCATGAAGCGCATCCGCATCCGCGGCGAATCCTCGCGGCGCGTGACGATACTGGTCGATGGCCAGGAAATCACCGACCACAGCACCTACGGCGCGCCCATTCTCGTCGATCCGTCAAATGTCGAACGCATCGACGTGGTCCGCGGCCCGGCCTCCGTTCTCTACGGCGCCAAGGCCATTGGCGGCGTCATCAATATCATCACCAAGCGTGGCGCCGACAAGCCGATCGAGGTGGAAACCGGCGGGGCATACTATTCCGGGGCCAATGGCTGGCAGGGCTGGGCGGCCATCTCCGGCACGGTCGACAATCTCGATTACCGGTTGTCCGGCGGGCTGGAGAACCAGGGCGACCGCAGGGTCCCGACGGGGCAGTACACCTCGACCGGCCGGCTCTACGGCTCGTCCTTCAGCGACGACGACCTGTCGATGCATCTGGGCTACACTTTCGGCGAGGACAGCAACCACTACGTCGCGCTCAAGGCGGAACAGCATCGGCTCGATACGGAAAGCTGGACCGATCCTTCCCACCTCCAACCTCCGATCACCAGCTTCAATATCGACCTTCCGAAGCGCGATCTGCGCAAGATCGGTCTGTATTATGACGGCAAGGACCTCGGCCCGCTCATAAGGAACGTCCATGTGGACGCCTACTATCAGACCATCGACAGACTGTTCCTCAATGAAGTGGTGCGAAAACCCAGCCTGCCTATGACCGTCGGCGTGACATCCACATCCGACGATACGATCGTCGATTTCGGCGGCACAGCGCAGATCGACATGGAAATCCATCCCGACCACGACACGATCGTCGGGATCAACTATCTGAACGACAATCTGCAAACGGAAAAGACGTCGACGACGACCACCAGAATGGGGCCGGCTCCGCCAATGACCAGTTCCTCGTCCGAGATGGACGATGCGTCTATCCGTACCGCGTCGGCATTCGTCCAGGATGAATGGTCCTTTGCGCCGGATTTCAAGTTTACCGCAGGTGCGCGCTACTATCACACCGAGGCCGTCCTCGATCATACAACCAATCCGGCCCGCAACGGGCTTGCAAGCGGCAGCGACGATCGCGTCGTGTTCTCGGCCGGCCTGACCTATACGGGGCTTCCCGATACGACGCTCAGGACGCTGTATTCGGAGGGCTACATCACCCCCACATTGCTGCAGCTGTTCACAGACACGACCGCCGGCCGCGGCGTGCTCACCTACGGCAATGCCGATCTTGGCCCGGAGACATCCAGAAACATCGAGATCGGGACCCGCTACAATGGCGACGGCCTGACGCTGGACGCGGCCGCCTTCTATACAAAAGCGAAAGGCTACATCACCAGTGTTCCGTGTACGAACGATACGGCTTGCCCAACGGACTGGGGGTCGGGTGACTTCATCCATGTCAACGCCGACGGTGCGACCACCTACGGCGTGGAACTGGCCGCCGACTACCTGCTGCCGAATACCTCGTTTACCGCATATGTCGCGGGCGCGTGGATGAGGCGCAAACTCGAATTCTCAACCTGGTCGACCTATGACAGCGATACGCCGTCGCTCGCCGGACGCATGGGCATGCGCTGGGAAGGCGAAGTTGCCGATGCGCCGGCGTGGGCAGACCTGTTCGTGCGTGGGTCGGACGGCGTGACCCTGGCCACGATGGACAAAGGGGTCGTGACCGTGGGTCGCCTCCCATCCTGGGGCACGCTCAACTTCGCCTTTGGCGGCTCGTTCGGCGAGGATGACCGGTTCCGCGTCGGCGTCCACTTCAACAACATCCTGAACAAGGAATACCGTTCCTCATTCGATGAACTGCCGGGAACCGGCCGCAGCGTAGATGTAACCGTCCAGGCCAAATTCTAGTCAATCGGTGGAACCTGTTTCCCCTGCGGAGTTGCGGCGAAACAAGGAGTTGGATCGGCTCATCGTCTACGTGCAGCGATGAACCGATCCAGGTCCGCGGTGCCAGCGCGATGAAGGCTGAGGCAAGGTTTGCGGGATACAAATATGCCGCTAGTCTTGCGCAGCAACGTCGATGGTCCAGGTGGCGTCAGGGAGAAGATCGAGTTGACGGAAGGAGCAGCTCCCAACAGATACCCTGCACTGCGCGGCGTTTATTTCGGGGCCGGGCTGCTGCTTGTGGCGCTCGGTTTCGTTGGCGTGTTCCTTCCCATTCTTCCGACGACACCGTTCCTGATCCTCGCTTTGCCGTGCTTCGCCCGATCATCGCGTCCACTCGAACGTTGGTTGCTTGCTCATCCTCGCCTCGGGCCGACATTGCGGGAATGGCGCCAACGTGGCGCCATATCGCGCCGAGCCAAGCTGATGGCGCTTGCAGGCGTGTCCACCGGCTTCATCCTGTTCATGCTCGGCAGTCCCGGGCCGCTGATGACGGTCGTGGTCGTCGCCGCGATATTCGCAGGTCTCCTGTACGTGATGTCGCGGCCCTCGTGACCGCACCACCTGCTCAGCTCACGCCAAGATAGCGGCCGGGCCGGTGGTTGACGGCCAGGATGAGATTGAGGATGGCCGCACTGAGAACCGACAGCAGCAGCCGGTCAGGCGCCAGAACCAGGAACGCGACCGACAGGATGGCGAGATCGACGGCAAGCTGGAAATAGCCCGCGCGCAGCCCGAAGTTATCCTGAAGGAAAATGGCGAGTATGTTGACGCCGCCCAGCCCCGCCCGATGGCGGAACAGCATCAGCATGCCGGTGCCGCACAGCGTTCCAGCCATGATCGCGGCATAGGTGGCATTCAACTGCGCAAACACCACCCATTCCGTGGTGAAGCGCGAAAAAAGCGAAACGAGGCTCACCGCTACGAACGTCCGCAGGACGAAGGCACTGCCCAACCGCTTCCAGCCGAGCAGATAGAAAGGCAGGTTGATCAGCGAGAATCCGAGCCAGAATTCGATGCGGGTCGTGTACTGGAGCAGGAGCGCCACCCCGGCCATGCCGCCGACCACCAGTCCTGCCTTGGCGTAGATGGTGGCGCCGAGCGCGACCATGAGGGAGCCGAGGATCAGCGCGAGCGCGTCTTCATACAGGCCATGCCTCTCAACCATCGTGCCTCCACCGTTGCGTCGAGACATTCGCTCGCCCATCCTGCATCGGGCTTCCATGCGTCATGAAGTGGCAATTGTCATTGTCCGGCAGCAAACGTTGCGGCAATCGTCAGGCGTCGTCGGTAATTGCCGCCAGCGCGTCGGGCAGGCACAGGACGATATGTCTGTGGGCGCTCGACACGATGCCGTCCTTCTCCCAGCTGCTGAGTGTCCGGCTGACGGTATGGAGCGTCGTACCCGTGAGTTCGGCTATGTCCTGACGAGACAGGGGAAAGGAGATTTCGATTCCCTGCGCCGTTCGGCGTCCTGCCTGTTGCGCGAGCCTCAACAGCGTGTGGGCGATCCTGCGTTCGACCGTCTCGGTGGAGAGTTCGCGCAACCGCAGTTGCGCCTCCTGGTAGCGCGATCCGAGCACCGCCACCGCGTTCATAGCGACCTGCGGATGCTTGCCCATCATCTGGCGCATGAGACTGGCCGGCCAGGCGAACAGGTGCGTATCCTCGACGGCTACCACCGTTCCGGGATAGTCGGGAATACCTGCGAGAGTGGCATAGCCAGCCAATTCGCCCGGGCCCAGATAGCGCAATGCGATCTGATTGCCGGCTTCAGTGGTTTGTGTCGCGCGCAGGCGCCCGACCACCACCACATAAAGATGCTGGGCGGCATCGCCCTGATGATAAAGCACTTCCTTCTTCGCCAGGCGCCTGCGGGTAGCCGCCCGTCGCATTTCTTCGAGCGCATCGCTCGGCAGAGAGCAGAAGATCTCGGTGCTCGCGAGGATGTTGAGATCCGTCTGGGTGTCCGTCATTACGTGCGCTTCCGGTCTCCGACTGCGCGCCCGGCGCTGGAATCACAGCTATCCGCGTAGCTGCAAAATGAGCATAATTTGTTTCGCCGCAAATTCAGCCCTATCAGGAAAGCTCCATAATCACCCACATTCTCCTTGTATCATAGAGCTTGAACCGGAACCCGCCCACGATCCACGAAACATTGCCCGACTGGTATCTCAAGGCCTTCGCGGCGCAGCAAGAAATCGTCTGCTGCCTACGACAGACAAACTGCCTATAATGTGGGAAATCATACAGGACGCCTTCGCGAGCCATGCTGACCATCGACAAGACGAACCTATCGCGCCACCACCCTCCCCGGACGTTCTCCGACCGCATAGCCTATCGCGTCGTCCGGATGATGCGGTTTGTCGCCGACGGGCTGTTTGGTCGCCGCTATCGGAACCGTACGATCGTGCTGGAGACCATTGCCGCGGTTCCGGGCATGGTGGCTGCAACCCTGCTTCATCTCAAATGCCTGCGGCTCATGATCGATGATCGCGGTTGGATCCGCACGCTGCTGAACGAAGCCGAGACGCAGCGCGCCCATCTGATGGTGTTCGTCGCCATCGATCGTCCAAGCCTGCTCGAGCGGCTTTCGGTCCTGATCGCGCAAGGTTTCTTCTACAATGCGCATTTCCTGATCTATCTCTTCTCGCCGCGCACGGCGCATCGGATCGTTGGCTATTTCGCCGAAGACGCGGTGCGCGGCTATAGCCAGTATCTCAAGGAAATCCGGGAGGGACGGCAGGAGAATCCGCCGGCCCCGTCACAGGCGATCGCGTATTGGAATCTTCCCCTCGACGCTCGCCTTGACGACGTCATCGCTGCAATGCAGGAGGATGAGGCCATTCATCGGGACATCAATCACAGTTTCGCCGATGCGTTGGAAAGCGGGAGCAATCTCCCTGGGCCTCCGCGAATCATTTCCGATCCCGCGGCCCCTCGCCCCGACTGAGCGTCCGACGCGTTGTCGGGGAAAAGAAAAGCGCGCACCCCTCCAGCCTGTCGCGTGAATCCCTTCACGGACAGGCTGGAGGGCTGGCGACAGGACGAGGGTTTCCTGAAGCTCGACCAGCCCCGTCCGAATTGCCGAGATACTTGCTGGCGGCAAATATCGGTCAGCCGGCTCTGGACCCAGGGCTGGCTTCCGTCGCTGCGACTCGCGGAAACAGGACATTGTTCTCCAGATGGATATTCTCCATCAGATCCTCGACCAATTGCGCCGTCCCGACATAAAGCGCCTGCCAGGATCGGCATGCGCCTTCCGGCGGGGTGAAGTCGTCGGTGAGGCTCTCCAGCTGATGCAGCATGGTGCCCTGGTCGTCGTGTTCATGGCGCAGTTCACCCAGAACACCATGAAGCCCGATATCGGAGTGCTGGCGGATTGCCGGGAACAGGATCGCTTCTTCCGTGGCCATGTGTCGTTCCAGCTGGCGCTCTATCCGCCATAATGCATCCGCGAGCCCGACCGGCACTTTCGGGTGATCGCGATGCACCGCCTCGACCTTGCGTGACAGCTTGACGAGTTCCGGCAGGGTGCGCCGATGAGCCTCGTGGTAGCGGGCCTGGATGTGGTCGACCAGCATGTCGCTGTCCATCGCGGCAGGTGCGGGCGAATTCTCCGCGTCGACGTCGCAGAGCACCTCCAGCGCCTGTTCCAGTTCGTCCGGATCAACCCCGCGCCTGCGCGCGGCATCGTGAAGCATCAGATTGCCATTGCAACAGAAATCGATCTTGAACCTGCGGAAGACGGCGGTAGCCCCAGGCAATGTCGCCGCGATATCCCCGACGGTACGTCCGCGCACCGCAACTGGTCGAATTTGAACGCTCATTGCGAACCTCCATCCGAAATGACGCCTCACCGCCTCAGCTTGCTGCCGGCGCGCGGCGAAGCTGGCATCCACTTAAGGCCGGATAAATTTCCCTTGTTTGTCCTGGCGCAAACTTCGGTCTGGCAGCTCTGTCAAAGGTTGTCCTGACGTTTGGTCCGGCGAGGGATCGAGGCCGGTGCGGCGCTTCGTCCTGTCAGCGCCAAAAATGACCACCAGCAATATCTCGGGGACCGGAGATATATGAGCAGCATCGATATCTCCCGCTTCTTCGCCCAAGGAGACGGGAACGCTATCGACACCGCCTTTGCATCCCGGCGCGCGGTGCTCCCATGGAGGCACCGACAGGCTGTCGACGAGAGCGAGGTGCCGGCGGTCTGGTCGCGTCTGATGTCGGTGCGACCAGCGGCCCCAAGGCAGTTGGCTTATATTCACGTTCCATTCTGCGCCAATCACTGCCTGTTCTGCGCGTTCTACCGCAACGCCTACACCGCTACGGACGCTGCGACCTACACCGATCACCTCGTGTCGGAGATCGAGCGCGAAGCGGCGGAGCCGGCCGTTCGCCATGGTTCCATCGAAGCGGTTTACCTCGGCGGCGGCACGCCGAGCGCGCTGTCGGCCGATCAGCTGGTGCGCATTCTTGGCACGATACACAAATGCCTGCCGCTCGCCCCCGGCTGCGAGATCACGCTCGAGGGTCGCATCATTCATTTCGACAGCGGCAAAATCGATGCTTGCATCGAAGCAGGCGTCAACCGCATCTCGGTCGGTGTGCAGAGCTTCGACACCACGGTCCGTCGCCGGCAGGGACGCCGGGCGGACAAGGATGAAGCGATCCGCTTCCTCGAAGACATCCGCAAGCGCGAGAGCGTCACTCTGGTTGTCGATCTTCTCTACGGTCTCCCCGGGCAGACGCTGGAAATCTGGCGCGAGGATCTGCGCATCGTGGGGGAGCTCGAGCCGGATGGCGTCGATCTCTACGGTCTGAACCTCATCCCGGGGACCCCGCTGCAGCGAGCGGTCTCATCGGGAAAGCTCCACCCGGCGCCGCTGCAGCATCTTGGCGCAATGTACCAGACGGGCGCCACATTCCTCGGGGACAGGGGCTGGCGGCAGATCAGCAACAGCCACTGGGCACGAACGCCGCGCGAGCGCAATCTCTACAACCTTCGCATCAAGCAGGGCGCCGACTGCCTGGCCTACGGCTCGGGCGCAGGCGGCACCATCGGCCGCTACAGCTACAACCTAGCCGGCGACCTGAAGCGCTACCAGGAAGTGATCGCAGCCGGACACAAACCGATCGGCGGCATGAGCGTGTCCGACGATCGCATCGCACTGCGCAGCTATGTCACGGCTGGATTCGAAATCGGGCAGCTCGACCTGGGCGGCCTTGCCGCGCCGCAGCTTGGCGATCTGAGGCCGCTGTTCACCCCGCTTCTGGACCAGTGGCAGCACGCCGGACTGCTGACGCGCCGGGGAGACGAGGTCGAACTCTCCATCGCCGGCCGCTTCTGGTACGGCAACCTGATCGCCGCCTTCGACGACCTCATCGCCGCGACCTTGCCGAACGCAGATATGCGGCGACCAGTCGTTCATCTACCCATCCCCGAAGAAAGATAAGGACAAGCGCCATGAATGAGGCTGTACTTCCATCCCAGTTCGATCGCGTTCGCCAGGAACTCGCCGCCAACCCGGGCGGCGGCGTGCTGGAGGACGTTGCCGCTCAATATGGGCTTTCACTCCTGCACGTCGTCGAATGCCTGCCGCCGGAAAACAGCAAGCGGATTTCCGGCGAACATTTTGTCGACGTCATGCAGGACATCGCCACCTGGGGCGACATCACCTTCATCGTCCACACCAAGGACGTCATCGCCGAATGCCACGGTGTTCTTCCAGGCGGGACCGTTGGCCATGGATTCTACAACCTCAAGGGCGGCGGGTGCGTCAGCGGGCACCTGCGCGCCGGAAACTGCCGTGCAATCGTATTCCTGCGGCGCCCTTTCATGGGGAAGGACACTCGTTCGGTGCAATTTTTCAACGGCGACGGGGCAGCCATGTTCAAGATATATGTCGGTCGTGACGAAAGCCGGCAGTTGAAACCCGACCAGGTAGCGCGTTTCGCGCAGTTGGAAGCCAGATTTCCTGCTGTCGCCCAAGGTCTATGACATGGCTCGGGTCCTGATCTTCGGAGCCAGCCGCGGCGTTGGACTGGCGCTTGCCCGGTTGCTGAGAAGCAGGCAGGTCCCGGTCCTTGCGTTGTTGCGCTCTCCGGAGACTGCCGGCGACCTCGAGACCATGGGCGTGGGCATTATCCAAGGAGACGCTTTCTCGCCTGAGGACATCGCGCGTGCCCTGGCGCACTGTCATCCGTCCTGCAACGTGGTAACGACCCTCGGCGGGAGGACGCCGGACGGCCGCTATGTCGATGAGATCGGCAATATCAACGTAATCGATCAGGCCGTGGCACACCGGATCGATCGATTCGTCCTGGTCACGTCGATCGGCTGCGGTGACATGGCGCCTTATCGATCGGAACGCGCGATCGCTGCCTTCGGCGCCGCGGTCGACGCCAAGACCCGCGCCGAGGAACATCTGCGCCGAGCCATTCCCTCCGCCACCATCATTCGCCCCGGCGGATTGCGATCCGAGCCTGGGACGGGGCGCGGAATTCTCAGCCTGGACCCGCAGACGCATGGATCGATCAACCGCGACGATGTCGCCGAGCTTATCGTTCGCGCACTCGGCGATCCCGCCACCTGCGGTCGGAACTTCGCGGCGATCGATGCGGGCATGGTGCGAAGCGACCATCCGATCGAACCCTTCTCTCTCTTGCCGATGCCTATGCCGGCCGGCGATCGGTTATCGAGCTGCGCGTAACTTCGGAAGTGGCCGTTCGCCATACTCGATGACCGATCGACGAACGATACGGCCGGTCCCGTCGACGTCCAGCCGCGCGCGGCGGCCTTTGTAGAAGAAGGTCAGCCTGTATCGTCCCGCGTGTTCGCCCTCTCCGCGCTCGCACAGGCTCGTTATCTCGCTTCGGCGCATCAGCGACTGGACATCCGATGGCGGGACGCCGAGAAGCTCCCCCAGGAGAGACGCCTGGACCGAAAAACCGTCCGCGCTTCGTTCAAGGATCATGGACCGTCCTCCGATGCGTGCCTGTTGCTTTGTCACCACGTCAGTTTCGGTGTCAGGCGGTGCAGCAGAACGTCGAAACGGCGCGATGCCGCCGGATCGGTCGGGCGCAGCGCCACGCAGGCCTGCCCGGCAAGACGGCAGGCATTCTCGATCTCGCCGGCTGCGGCCAGCGCCGCGATGCTCGCCAGCAGAATATCGGCTATGCGCGCAGTTCCCCTGAGGTCGCCGGGCCTGCCTGGCGTGTTTGACGGAGCCCTGTCGTTCACCACCCGCCTCCATCATCTATCCCCAGATGAGCCTTGGCCTCCGGCGTCATCATTTCGGGGGTCCAGCGCGGCTCGTAGGTCAGCCGGACATCGACGAACTCCACGCCGTCGACGGAGCTCGCCGCCTCGCCGGCGCCCGTCTTCAGGTAGTTGGTGGCCGGACATCCGGGCGTGGTCGTCGTCATGGTCACCGTGGCGACGCCGCCCTCCGCAACCGCCACCTCATAGATGAGGCCGAGGTCGACGATGTTGTAACCGAGTTCGGGATCGATCACCTGCCTCAATGCCGCGCGGATTTCATCCGCTGCCGCCAATTCCCCGTCGGTCCCTGGACTTGAGATGCGCGCAGCAGCGCCCTGTGTGAGAGCGACCGGGGCGCCGGACATGAAGTGCTCCATGATCACGCCGAGAATCGCCGGCTTGAAATGCTGCCAATTTCGGTCCGACCGGGTCACCACGATGCGATCGGTGGCGAACGACACGCCGGTGACCCCCGGAATTTCGAAGAGCTTCCTGGCAAGCGGCGACGAGGCCGCCTGCTCCTTGCTCTCAAGGTCGAGCGTACCCTCGGCCAGAACCTCGCGGCCGGGTAGAAAAATAAGCCTTGCCGGGTCGCTGGTCTCCTCGGTCTGAATGAACATGGCTCACCTCTTCAAAAATGCCCGGCAACCCGAAACGCGCGGACGGCTCCGGTCAGGCCGCCGCCTTTCCGGGCTCGCCGATCCGCACAAGGATTTTGTAGGTCGTTCCATCGCCCTCGAACCCACCACGCCAGGCGTGGCCTCGTTTCGCAAGCTCCGGAAGCAGGAAGATGGGCTCGCGGCACAGCAGCGCCGAAAGCACCTCGCCTGCCTTCAAGGCTTCCGTCGCAGCGAGTATGCGCACCATCGGTTCCGGCGGATCGAGCTCGCGATTGTCCATGTGCTGAACGGGAGCCGGCCACTCCGAACCTTCGTCGGCGGCAGGCGCGGGAAGCGGCTCGGGATCGCCTGCCTTCGGCTGGAAGAGGACCTCCCAATCGCCATCGGCGAGTTCACGGGCCTCGTGATCGAACCCCTTTGCGCCGAGCACGCTGAAGAGCGGAACGGGCTTGAAGGTGGCCAGCAGTCTCAGCCCCTGCCCCGGCCCAAGCTTCGACACCGCGCCCATGATTGCCTCGAATGGCTCGCCGCCGGCGCGTAGGATCGGGCGTACATCCAGATCGATGTATGAAAATGCCATGGTTTTGTCTCCTCGTTCGTTAGGGTTGGCTTGACAGCAGAAGGCGCGGTCGTTGCGCGCCTTGCGGGAAACGCATGGCTGCCTTCACATCCGCCAGTCGGCGCGTACGCACGAGTTGCGCGAGGATTGCGAGCGTCGCCACGAGCATGATCGTGGCTGCGAGGCGGAAACCCAGCGGATAGCTTGCCAGGAGCGCGACGGCGCCAGCCCAGACGGCCCCGAAATAGAGCAGAAACCATTTGCCCGCCCGCGTCTCCGTCACGAGATCCTGAACGCGCGGCGTCGGCGCTTTGCCCAATACCGGCCCATAGCATTCCAGCCAGGTGAGGAACGCCACGATCTTGTAGAGCTTGGCGAGGCCGAGTCCCGAAAGCCAGCCGAATGCGGCCAGAAAGACGACAGCGCCGACATGATCGGTCAAACGCCCCAGCGCAAGCAGGATGACGCTCAGCACGACCGTTGCGGCGAGCGAGGCCAAGGCCATTGCTGCCATGCGGCTGTTGAGTTCGATCTGCCTGCGCTTGCGCGCGCGATAAAGATGGAGAATGTCCGAGCCGTAGAGCAGGAGAGCCAGAACCCCGATGCCGAGAGCCGCCAGCAGCGCGATCGACGGGTCTCCTTGAAGCAGGATCATGAGGATGCCGCCTGCGACGGCAACGCCGAGCGCCGTCGCGCCGAGAACGAGTGCGCCCTTGGTAGTCGCGCGCTCGAGTTCGGGGGCCAGCATGAACATCGCCAGCAAACGGTAGCTGACGCCCATGGCGGTGAAGCTGAGCCAGCCGCCGAGCCCGGCGATGACGTGGAGGGGCAGGCCGGCAGCCGTGAGAGCCACGAACGGCTCGTAATCGACTGTGCCCCCGAGCACGAGCGCGAAGATCGCGCCGAGCGCCACGGCAAAGATGATGCTGACGAGGCCGACGACGACGAAGCGCGCTGGCAGCGGGGTCGTCGCCGCGGCAGCCAGGGTGCGCACGAGATTCCACAAGATCAGCGCGAAACCCGCAATCAGCAGGACGGCGGCGATCGGAAAGACCGGAATACGCGGGTCGACGCGCCCGTCGAGCTGGAGGAAACCCAGGATCAACGCCCCGAGCCCCGCGACGAGCGCCAGCAGCGCCGGCAGGGCAAGCGCATTGCTGTATAGCGGCTGCGCCACGAGCACCGGGAGGAACTGGAGCAGCGCACCGCACATCAGCAGGCTCAGCCAGCCGATGGCGACCAGATGGACGAGAATCAGAGTTTCGGGCGCCTTGATCGCCGCTGCCGGGAATCCGTAGCCGGCGCTCATCATGACCTCCGCCGCCAGCAGCGCGACCAGCGCGGCAGCGAAATAGGCCATCGTCCATCGTGAAAGGGAAACACCGATCATGCCAACCTCCGTCGAGTTCGCGCCGCCGCAAGGTGGCCGGCGCGAACCCGCAGGACTTGCTCAGGCTGCCTTCGACAGCCTGCCGATCTCGACGCGCCACACCTCCGGCCCGCGCTCGAGATAAGTCCAGGAAAACTGGCTCGGATACTCGGCCTCGAGCTGATAGTAGAGCGGCTTCGGATCGTGGTCATTGACGAGGACAAAGCTTCCTCCGGACGCGAGTTCGTTGACGAGCTCGAAAATCTTCGCATGCCGCTGGGCCGGGACGAGGCTGCGCACGTCAACAGTGTTGGCTTCGGATTGCTGGATGGCGTCGGTCATGTTGTTAGGCTCCTTGGTCCACATGATTGATCCGGCCGGCCGCTGGGCGGCGGGTGCCACCCCGCCATGGTTCCTGCCAACGAGATACCGCTACAGGCTGTTTTCGCCGCCGCCTTTGCCGCCGCCGATCAGAAGGCATCTATCGACCTAAAAGATACATTGTCAATATATCTTTTATTGGCTAGAAGTCTGGCCATGAACGACGCATACGGCTTGTTGATCGCGCTGTTTCGCAGACCGGGTTCGAGGCCGCGTCTCCGACAGGTCACCGGCTGCCAATTGTCGGCAGGATCCCGCCACCATCGCTCGCGCGGCGAATTGCTCGAGGCAGTCCGGACGGCAACAAATGCGTGCCAGTGCGAGTGCCCGAGTTGGTTGATCGCGGCGATTGACGATTGCGAACGGCGCAATCCGGATACGGAAAGAATATGCTTCCGCAGATCACTGGAATGATCCCGTCATCTGGCAAGTCAAACGCCACATGCGCCATCGCGCGTACGCCGTTTGTTGAAGATTGATCTGGCATCCATCATATTGCAGGAAGTGGCGGTGAGCCCGCGCCGCCTTCGGGGCGGTGCCCGGCCATATTGCCGGGGCGGCCGTCATGGTCGACCCGCTCCAACGGGAAGCTTGGCATGCGGTTGACGGTATTTTCTGACTATGCCTTGCGCGCACTTCTGTATGCGCGTGCGAGCGGGGATCGTCTCGTCACCATCGAGGAGACGGCCAACGTCTACGGCATCTCACGCGCACATCTGATGAAGGTCGTCAACATCCTGACACGCGCCGGCTTCGTCAAGGCGGTCCGTGGACGCTCGGGAGGCTTCACGCTCGCGACGGCGCCCGAAGACATCAATCTCGGCGCGGTCGTGCGAGCGACAGAACCCGATTTCGGACTCGTCGAATGCTTCGCTACCGGCCACAATTGTGTCATAGCCATGCATTGCGGAATGCCGAATGTCCTCAATGAGGCGCTGCGGGCATTCGTCGGCGTCCTCGACAAATACACGCTGGCCGACATTCCGGTCGACAGACGCGACTTCGCCGCGCCCGACACGGTTGTCCGACCTCAACGCGGGCCTGACCTGACCTTGCTGCACAAGGCTTGACGGGCCGGCGCAGATACCAGCATCGGTCGACGCAGTTCTCCTGATGTTGCCTACAGGAAGTGCATTCGGCCTGTTCATTCCCAGGCCGCTGCTTGTCCGGGAGCAAGGTCCGGAACCGGCTCGGGCCATATGCTGAACATGGAGGAAACGGTCCATGTTCGACAATCGACGCGCCCAGGTCTCGGACCTGATTGGGCTGATGGCATGTCATCCGGCTCTGATCGGGGCATTGGTGCCGGCATCTTCGTCTGGGAATTCGGGGGCGTCCGCTCGCCCATGCCGTGGCGGCGCGGCGCACGCTCATCCGCCACACGGTTCATCGGCAGAGGAACCCGGCATCAAGCATTCTCGCCCCAACGGGTGATCTCATGGCCGGGATCGATGCCTGCCCAGCCGATGAGCCGCGCGGCAATCTCCCGCACCATGTCCTGGATCGATGCCGGCTTCGTATAGAATGGCGGAACGGGCGGCGCGATGACGGCGCCAAGCCGCGCCAGCCTCAGCATCGAATCGAGATGGCCTTCGTGAAGAGGCATCTCGCGCGGAACGACGACCAGCTGACGCTTTTCCTTGAGCACGACATCGGCCGCCCGCGTCAGCAGATTGTCGCCGAAACCATGCGCAATGGCGGCGAGGCTGCGCATTGAACAGGGAACGACGATCATTCCGGCGGTTCTGAACGAACCGCTGGCGATCGGAGCCGCCAGATCGCCGGGTGCGTGAACGTGACTGGCGCAACCGGTCAGCTCTGCAAGACCGTAAGGCCCCAGTTCATGCGCGATCGTGATGCCCGCACCCTCCGATATGACGAGATGCGTCTCCACGCCCGCTGCTGCGAGTTGCCGCAGCGTCTCCTGCACAAGCACGGAACCGGACGCCCCCGTCACTCCGACAATCAGCCGCCTCCTCATGCCGTCACCCGCGTTGGAAAGAATTCGTGCCATCTCTGTTGGACCTGCAACTCGATCGCCTTGTCCATATGCATCGTGCTGCCCCATGCACGGCTCGTCTCGCTGCCGATCTTGTTCGTCGCGTCGAAGCCGGCCTTGCCGCCGAGCCCTTCCAGCGGCGAAGCGAAATCGAGACTATCGATCGGTGTCTGGTCGAGCAGCATGAGGTCGCGCGCCGGATCCATGCGCGTGGCCAGCGCCCACATGACGTCGTTCCAATTGCGGATATCGATATCGTCGTCGACGACAATCAGCATTTTGGTCATCGAGAACTGCGGCAGCAGCGACCAGAACCCCATCATCACGCGCCGGGCCTGGCCCGGATATCGTTTGGTCATGGCGATGACAGCGATCCTGTAGGAACAGGCCTCCGGCGGAAGCCAGACATCGACGATTTCGGGAATGAGTTGGCGAAGCAGCGGTTTGAAGACATCGAGCAGTGTCGTGCCCAGCACCGACGGCTCGTCGGGGGCTCGCCCGGTGAAAGTCGTAAGGTAGTGGGCGCGGTCGCTTATGCGCATCCCCTTCAGCGTGAAGACCGGGTAGTGCTCGGCTGCGTTGTAATATCCGGTATGGTCGCCAAAAGGCCCTTCGGGCGCCGTTTCGGTCGCGGAGACCGTGCCTTCGAGGAGGATTTCGGCGCTGGCCGGGGCGTGCAATGGAACATCGTCGCATGGCGCCATCTCCACCCGCTGGCCGCTGAGGATGCCGGCCAGCGCGAGTTCCGAGACATTTTCCGGCGCCGGCATCACCGCTGAAAGGAGTGTCGCAGGAGCGGCGCCGATCACCACCGCGGCGGGGCAATCCGAACCTATCGCCTGCCATTGACGATGGTGCCGGGCCCCGCCTCGCATCGGCAGCCATCGCATGATGGCGCGATCCCGGTCCAGCACCTGCATTCGGTAGACGCCGAGATTGTAGAGTTCGAA
>JALYWP010000114.1 GCA_030852655.1 Pseudomonadota bacterium
TGGCCGGCAAGCCCGTGCTCCATCATATGTAGCGCAACACATGGGCACGCGTCCAGGATAACGATCATGCGTCACGGTCACGCAGGAAAGGTTCTCCGATTCATCGGAAATGCCTTCCGCAACAAGCAGATAAACATCGATGAGATGTCCGATTACATGCAGCGCGACATCGGCCTCTTCGATGGCAGGCCGGCGGCATACAGGGATTTCGTGGAGCGAGACTATCGTTCGCGCCGGCTCGACCTGCTGACGCTCATGCCTTATGCATCATAAGGCGGGACGGGGCCTAACCCGCTGCCAGCAGTGCCTCAGCCGTGCGCTCGTCGGTGATCAGGCCGTTGACCAGCCGGCGCGTCACCGCGGCGAGGATGCCGGGCAGCTTGTTGTCGCCCATGGCCAGCGCGATCACCAGCGAGCGCTCGCGCGAGGGCAGCGGCGCAGATGCCACGCGGTCATTGGTGGCGCCTTCGATCAGCCGCCCGTCGCGGTCGAAGACCCAGCCGACGATCTCGGCGACGCCGCCGGCCTTCTGCAACGCCTTCAGTTCAGCCTCGGTGACGAAGCCGTCCTCGTAGAGCGGCGCCTTCGGCCCGAGGTCGCCGATGCCGACGAAGGTGACGTCGGCCTGCGCGGCGAGTTCCAGCGTCGGCTGGATCATCGGCTGGCTGAGCAGCATGGCACGCTCCTCAGCCGATGACGAGATGACCGGCAGCGGCATCGGGAAGGAGCGCGCCTTGATGCGGTCGGCCATGGTGAAGATGACGTTGTAGAAGGCGGCCGAGCCGTCCGGGGAGATGTTTCCGGTCAGGGAGACGATCTTGTGCTGCGGGCAGTCCATGGGTGGCAGTTGCTCGATCGCCGCCTTCAGCGTGCGCCCCGTACCGATCGCCATGACGATAGGTTCCGTCGAACGCAGCCTGCGTTCGATCTCGGCAGCCGCGGCTTGCGCTATGCCGATCGTGGTCGACGACGAGGTCGGGTCGGTCGGCACTACCTCCACCAGGTCCAGCGCGAAACGCGAGCGCAGCTTCGCCGCGAGTTCGAGGCAATTGGCGATAGGGTGGTCGACGCGGACCTTGATCAGCCCTTCCGACACGGCGAGCGAAACCAGCCGCTGCGCCGTCTGCCTGGAAATGCCAAGCGTCGTTGCGATCTGGTCCTGCGTGTTGCCGGCGACATAGTACAGCCATCCGGCCCTGGCGGCATCGTCCAGCCTGGGATTCGTCGCGGATTCCTGTTTTACGCTCATCAAACCTCGCCCGACCCTCCGCCGCACTGTCGCAAGAAAGGCCGCCATGCGCAATTGCTTCATCGGAGGGCAAATATTCGACTGGATATTCAGAATCCGCCTGACGTGCAACCGACCACACGACGGCATGCGACGGATACGATCGTCAAACCGGCGCAAACGGCGACAAGTGCGCTAGATCAAGGGAAGGCCGAAAATCGAGAATCGATCTTCGGCCGGGAATGGAGCAGTAGGGAGGCTGGAAGAAGGAATGCGCGATGACTCCCAAGGCGGTCTACTGGGACATGGACGGCACGCTTGTCGACAGCGAGCCACTGCACGAAGCGGCGCTGTCTGCAGCGCTGAAGTCGGTCGGCATCACGCCGCCGCCTGACCTGCACGAGCGGGTTCTCGGGCGGGCGGCGTGGCCGGTCTACGAGATGATGCGCGACGAGTTCGGGCTCACGCTGCTCTTCGACGACTGGATCCGGCGGAAATATGCCCACTACCTTACGCATGCGGGCGGGCTGAAGCCGCGCGACGGGGCGCTGGAGATTTTCCGCGACCTGCAGCGTAGCGGCGTGGTGCAGGCCGTGGTTTCCAATTCGGACCGGCTGATCGTCGATGCCAATCTGAGAGCGGTCGGCATTGTCGAGCCTGCGATGAAAACGGTGTCGCGCAATGACGTGCGCGAGGGAAAGCCGGAGGCTGAACCGTTTCTGCGCGCGGCTTGGCTGACCGGGATCGATCCCGCCGACACGGTGGTGATGGAAGACAGTTTTACCGGCGGACGCGCCGGACTGGCGGCCGGCATGCGTACGATCTTCTGGCCGGAGCGGCCGATGAAGGGACCCGATGGTGCGCTGACCGCGAGCACCGCCGAGGATGTCAGGCGGTTGCTGGGACTGCTTTGAGCCTCAACTCCTGTAGGCCGGCTCCTCCTCGTCGAGGATAGCCTTGAGCTCGGAAAGGTGCCGGTCGGCCTGGCCAGGGTAGTCGTCGAGCTCGGCGGCGGTCTTTTCGGCGATCTCGTCGGACAATGTGCGCAGCGGCCGTCCGGTCCACAGCGCCTTGATGTAGGT
>JALYWP010000116.1 GCA_030852655.1 Pseudomonadota bacterium
GCTTGCGCTCCAGCAGCACCACGTCGGTCCACCCGAGCTTGGCCAGATGGTAGGCAACCGAGCAGCCGGATACGCCGCCGCCGATGATGACGGCGCGCGCTTTTTGGGGGACGGTGGTCATGTTTCAGGCTGCCTTGCTGCTGTAGGAGGAGGCGAAGCGGCGCAGACGCGCCGCGGCGTCGAGCAGCACGTCGTCGGGCTGGCAGAGGCTGATGCGGATATGGCCGGCAGCGGCATCGCCGAAGCTTTTTCCAGGCATCACCGCGGCCTTTTCCGCCTCGAGGAAGGCCCAGGCGAATTTTTCGTCGTCAGGCTCGATGGCGCGGACGTCGAGCATGACATACATGCCGCCTTCCGAGCCGCGAACGGTGATGTCGTTCAACCCGCGGAGTGCATCGAGGAAGACCTTGCGCCGGCCATTGTAGGTGTCGGCGATCTGCCTGACGCCATAGTCGTTCTCCAGTGCCTCCGCCGCGGCTCGAGACACGAAGTCGGTAAGGCCGTATGTGGTAACCAGATTGAGGCTGACGAGCAGCGTGATCATCTCCTCCGGCCCGGTCAGCCAGCCGATGCGCCAGCCGGTCATGCCGTGGCTTTTCGACATCGAGTTGATGATCAGCGTGCGCTCGGCCATGCCGGGCAACGAGCGCGGCGAGACGTGATGGCCGCCCCCGGTCGTCCAGTAGACCTCGTCCGACAGGAGCCAGAGGTCGCGCCGGACGCAGAGTTCGGCCAGCTTCTCCAGGTTTTCACGCGAATAGACCGCGCCCGTCGGGTTGTTCGGCGTGTTGATGAGGATCGCCTTCGTGTTCGGCTTCAGCGCCGCCTCGATCGCCTCCGCGCGCGGCTGGAAGCCGTCGGCGGCCTGCGCCTCCACCACCGTGAAATCGGCTTCCGCGGCGCGGAACGTGCCGGGATAGGTCGCGTAGTACGGCGCCACCACCACTGCATGATCGCCGCGGTCGAGCGTGCCTTGCACGGCGGCGTAGAGCGCAAGCTGGCCGCCCGGCGTGGCGATGACTTCGGAGGCCTTCGTCTCGACGCCAGTGCATCGCGTCGATGCCCGCGCCATTGCCTCCCGCAGGCGTGGAATGCCCGGAAGCTGCGTATAGTGATGGTAGCCGGATCGCACCGCCGTCACGCAGGCTTCGATGGTTTCGGCAGGCGTATCGAAATCGTGGTCGCCGACCGACAGCATGATGATCGGCTCGCCCGCCTCCTTGCGGGTCATCGCCTCGAAATGCACTTCCCAGCCGTCCTTGCCGGACGGGAGGATGCCGCTGAGGCGTTTGGATGGTGTCGGCATTTTATGCTCTCAGCCTTTCATTTTTCGGATCCCACAGCGGCTCGTCCTTCTGGACGGTCGCCTTGTGACGCTCACCGAATATCTCGACCTCTATCTTGGTGCCCGGCTCGGCGAGATCGGCGCGCAGCATGCCGAGCGCTATCGATTTGTCCACCCGGTGGCCGAAGCCTCCTGACGTGGTCTCGCCGACGATCCTGCCGTCATGCCAGAGCGTCGACATGTAGGGCGCATCGAAGTCGCCTGCGTCGACCACCAGCGTCACGAAGCGCTTCGTCACGCCCTGCTGTTTCTCGTTTTGCAGCGCCGCCTTGCCGCGGAATTCGGGCTTGTCCCACTTCACGAAGCGCTCGAGCCCGCCCTGCAGCACGGTGTAGTCGGTCGACAGGTCCTGCTTCCAGGCGCGGTAGCCTTTTTCCAGCCGCAGCGAATCCAGCGCGAACATGCCGAAAGGCTTCAGCCCGTGCTTCTGGCCCGCCGTCCAGAGCGCATCGAAGATCGTCGCCGTATCCTCGACCTTGGTGTGGATTTCCCAGCCAAGCTCTCCGGCGAAGGAGACGCGCACGAGCTGGCACCATCTTCCTGCGATCTGCACCGACTGGTGCGAAAGCCAGGGCAGCGTCAGGTCGGCATCGCAGAGTTCGCCGAGGATGGCCCGCGACTTCGGCCCCGACAGGATCTGGCAACTGAAGGCGTCGGTGACGTTTTGCAGAGTCATTTGAGTCGGTTGCGGCAGGTGCTTCCTTAGCCACTCGAAGTCGTGCAACTCGGCGACCCCCGCCGTGATCAGGAAGAAGAGGTTCTCCTCGATCGCCATGATCGACATCTCGGTGACGATGCGGCCCTTGTCGTCGGCAAAGTAGCCGAGCCCTATCCTGCCGGGCTTGGGCACGATGCCGGTGATCATGGTCGACAGCCACGCACGCGCGCCTTCGCCCTGCAGACGGAAGCGCGAGAAGCCGGGCAGGTCGAGTATGCCGGCGGCGTCACGCACCGCCAGGCATTCCTCGCGGACGCGCTTTCCCCAGGGGCCGTCGCGCCGGAAGGTCAGCGTGGATTCCTCGGAAGTGTCGTCGCCGGCTTGTGAGAACCAGGTCGCGCGCTCCCAGCCATTATAGGCATTGAACTGCGCTCCAAGCGCTGCGATCCGGTCGTGGATCGGGGAGAGCTTGCGATTGCGGGCGGCCGGCCAGGCGTGGTGCGGGAAATTGATCGCATATTCGTTGCCGTAGATTTCCATGCCCTTGGCGACGGCATAGTCCGGTTCGGCAGCGAAGGCGGTGAAGCGGCGCGGGTCGCAGGACCACATGTCCCATTCGGTCTGGCCTTCGGTCATCCATTCGGCCAGAACCTTGCCGGCGCCGCCGGCCTGCGCGATGCCGAAGGTGAAGACGCATGCCTCGAACGCATTTGGCACGCCTGGCATCGGTCCGATCAGCGGGTTGCCGTCGGGTGCGTAGGGGATCGGTCCGTTGATCACCTTGGAGAGGCCGGCCGTGCCGAGGATCGGGACACGCGCTATCGCATCGTTCAGATACCATTCCAGCCGCTCCAGATCGTCCGGATAGAGCTGGAAGGAAAAGTCCTCCGGCATCGGATCGTCCGGCGTCGCCCAATGCGCGCGGCAGTTCCGCTCGTAGGGACCTAGATTCATGCCGGCCTTCTCCTGCCGCAGATAGTAGGAGGTGTCGACGTCGCGCAGCAGCGGCAGCTTGTGGCCGGACTCCTTCGTCCAGGCTGCGAGTTCGGGAATTTCCTCGAACAATATGTACTGATGGCTCATCACCATCATAGGCACGATGCGGCCGAAGAGCTTTCCGACCTCCGCCGCACGGTAGCCGCCGGCGTTGACCACATATTCGCAGCGGATCTCGCCCTTGGGCGTCGAGATCACCCACTCGCCGTTCTCGCGCCGCGCGCCGGTCACCGGGCAGAAGCGCACAATCCTCGCGCCCATGTCGCGCGCGCCCTTGGCGAGCGCCTGGGTCAGCTGCGCCGGGTCGATGTCGCCGTCGTTCGGGTCGTAGAGCGCGCCCTTGAGTTCATGCGTCTCGATGAAGGGATAGCGCCGTTTGATCTCGTCCAACCCGACGACGTCGATGTCCATGCCCTGGTAGCGGCCCATGCCTTTGGCGCGCTGGAACTCCTGCATGCGCTCATCCGTATGCGCGAGCCTGAGCG
>JALYWP010000146.1 GCA_030852655.1 Pseudomonadota bacterium
CCCGCTGCGCAGCCGCCTGAACTTGTCGAAGGGCCGCCCCCGCCGGCCGGTCGCCAACGGTGTCCCCCGCATCTCGCTTCCCGGCGTCACCCAGCCGTCGCCCATCGCGCCTCGCCGCCCGCCCGCACCGGACGATCCGCTCAACGCCACCCGCTTGGCGCTGCGCCTCGCAGCACTCGGCGCCGCACTCGACGACCTGCCCGGACAGGCAAGGCGCTTCGCCCGCTGGCGAATGAGGAAACGCACAGGCCGCACCCGCCGCACCTGGCCGCTGCGTCCGGGCCGCCCGCCCGGCCAGCTTCGGCCCAGGCGGCGCAGCCACGCGGTGCACGAGATCCTGCACGACCTCCACGGTCTCGCCTTCGACCTGCTGGAGCAGCCCGACACCTCATGACGCGGGCGGGTTCTTCCCGCGAGATGCCCTGGGCGGCCCCGGACCACGCCATGTGGCCGGGGATGGCGAAGCCGTGTGCAAACGCCTTCTGCCGCTATTCCCGCGCGCGCTGGGCGGGCCACAAAAGCCCAAGCACCTTGAAAACGGCGCGAAAGCATCCTATGTATTGGTCATCGGTCTTGCTTGTCGAACTTTGTTGCTTCCGCATAACAGTGCGTTCACGACGAAATTCTTCTTCCAAAATCGATCGAAAATGCGCCGGGCCGCACGTTGCGGCGCGCGCTCAATCCATGATCGATCGGGAGGAACGCGTCATGAATACTGGAAAGTTCTTCAACAAGCAGGCTGCATGAATTCGCATCGCCGTTTCGCGACCACGGATGTACTGGCGCGGGCGGCAATGCCGATGGGAGGTCGGGCGACGCGCCCGGCCTTTTTCGTTTACAGGAGACCCGGATGGTAAAGACGATCGAAGCACGGGGCGTTTTCGCGCCCGCCCCCTCCAGGCAGGATTCCAAGGCCAGCATCACCAACAGCGTCGCCCGCTCCATCCTGGAGACGGAAGTCAGGCAGCGCGAGGCGAAGACGGCGCGGCTGCGCGCATTGCGGCTGAAGATGGAAGCCGAGGCCGAAGCCGAGCCGGTCAAGCCCGCCAAGCCGGCACCGAAGAAGCGCGTGGTCAAGGCGAAGCAGGCGCCGGCGGCGATCGCCAAGGCCAGGACCAGGGTGTCGGGCAAGTCGGGCACCGCGGCAGCCGCCAAGGCCTGAGCGCCGGCCGAGTCGCCAGCGGCCGGGCCGCGTCAGATGCTCTGGCGCTTGCGCGTGCGGTCGCGGCCGAGGCCGGTTTCGTCGAGCAGGCCCCGGCGCTTGGCGTCGTAATAATAGCCGCGCGCATAGAACAGCACCGCCCGGTCGTGGTTGCCGTCGGCGACCATATAGGCGCCGCGCAGATACCTGACCGCATATTTCAAATTGGTCTCGGCATCGAGCAGCCCTTGCGCCGTGCCCTGGTAGCCCATGCCCCTGGCGGTCTGGTGCAGTATCTGCATGAGCCCCCAGTAGGGACCGTTGCGCGCCTTGGGGTTGTAGTTGCTCTCGCGCTTGACGACGCGGCGCACCAGGCCTTCCGGCACTTCGTAATAGGCCGCGTATTTGGCGATCAGCCGGTCGACCTCGCCGCGCGGCGTGTCGGGCGCGGCCCACACGATGTTCGCGGCCGGGCCGTCGGGCGTGCGCGCCTCCGGGCGGTCGGGGAAGACCTCGCGCGCCAGTGTCTCCGGGGCTTCCTGCTGCGGCAGCGCGGCGAGTCGCACCATGCCCCCGCCCGGCGTCGGCCCGGCATAGGAACTCGGCAGCACCGCCACCTCTTCGGGCAGCACGATGCCGTATTCGCCTGACCCGGAGGTTACCTCGGCCGTCGTCACTTCGTCGCCGAGTTCGGACAGCGGCGCAATGCCGGAATCGAGCCGGGTGGTCGAGCATCCCGCAAGCATTCCGGCGCCGAGCACCAGTCCGATAAGAAGGCCGTTCTTCGCTGCTGGCAAAAGCCGCACTCTGGTTCGTCTTCGTGGTCCCGCCCGCAAATGTCCTTACACGAGCCAGCCCCGCCGGGCAATGCGGAGCCCGCACCGCGGGTTTCGGGTGGCGGCAGGAAGCCGGACATGCCATATTGTTCCCGATATGTACCCGCGATCCGCACAGGGACGATCATCGTGAACGCTTCACCTGAGATCACCGGGCAGACCGTTTTCGAGACCGCGCTCGGCTTCGTCGGCATCGCCTGGAGCGGCGCCGGCCTCGTCCGGCTCTGTCTCTTCGAGCGCAGTCGCTCAAGCGTCGAGCGGCGTCTCGACAGGCTCGGCACGACCGCCGGCCGCGGAGGCGACTCACCCCGCTGGGTCGCGGCGCTGATCGACGCCATCAAGGCCTATGCCGATGGAGAAGAGGTCGACTTTTCCGGCGTGCCGGTGGACCTTTCCGGCGCGGACGGCTTCCAGCGGGCGATCTATGACGCGGCGCGTCAACTGGGGTTCGGCGAGACCACGACTTATGGCGAGCTCGCCAGGCGCGCCGGCCATGCCGGCCTGCCCCGCGAGACCGGCCAGGCGCTCGGCGCCAACCCGGTGCCGCTGGTCATCCCGTGCCACCGCATCCTGGCGGCCGGCGGCAAGATCGGCGGCTTCTCGGCTCCCGGCGGATCGGCGACCAAGGAAAGGATGCTGGCTCTCGAAGGCGTACGGGTCGGACCGGCGCCCGCATCGCAACAATCGTTCGGCTTTTAGCCTTGGCTTAATCCCGCCGGCCGAAGCGGAAGATGATATCGTCCTCGGGATCCCAGTATTTGCATTCGCGCACCGAGCAGGACCTGCTGTCGGCCGAAGGTACGTAGGACGTCTTGGCGCGCGTGCCGGATTCGCAGAAGCCGTTATGCGCGACGAAGCGCCCGTAACGCTGCACGCCGCTGTTGCCGCGCCAGCGCAGGATCACCGCGCCCTCGGCCCGCACCGTCGCCTTGATCTCGCCGCAGCTCATCGACGTCGAGTTGTAGCGGGAAATCGCATGCGCCTCGATCGGCACAAGCAGAAGACCCAAAGCGATCAGGACTGCTTTCATCGTCGCCTCCCATTGGAAACAGCATCCGTCATTCTTTCAACGCCGGCAAGCAGGATCAGGTTTCATTCTCGGCAAAATTTGGACGCAGTCGAGGCCGCGCACCGGCGTGACGCAGCGCTCGAAAAAGCATAGGGTCCGCGCATCATCATGGAGGATAGCATGACTTTGGATCGCGTGGGCTTCGTGGGCGTGGGGCTGATGGGCCACGGCATGGCCAAGAACATCGTGGAAAAGGGCCATCCGCTCACCATCATGGCGCACCGCAATCGCGAGCCGGTCGAGGACTTGAAGAGCCGCGGGGCCCAGGAAGTCGAAACCCTCCACGAACTGGCCGCCGCTAGCGACGTCGTCGTGCTGTGTGTCACCGGCAGCCCCGAGGTCGAAGCGATCCTGACCGGCCCCGGCGGCCTCGCATCGGCGGGCAGGCAACTCATCGTCGTCGACTGCTCGACTTCCGACCCGTCCTCGACTGTGAAGCTCGCCGCGGCACTTGCCCCCCAAGGCGTCACGCTCGTCGACGCGCCGCTGTCGCGCACCCCGAAGGACGCCGAAGCCGGGACGCTCGACGTCATGGCCGGCGGCGACGACGCCGCGTTCGAGCGCGTGCGGCCGGTGCTGGAAAAATTCGCCGGCCGCATCGTGCGCACCGGCCCGGTCGGCAGCGGGCACACGATGAAGCTCCTGAACAATTTCGTCTCGCTCGGCTACGCGGCGCTCTATTCGGAAGCGCTGACGCTCGGGGCCAAGGCCGGGCTGACGCCGCAGGTCTTCGACAGCGTCATCCGCGGCGGCCGCATGGATTGCGGCTTCTACCAGACCTTCTTCACCTGGGTGCTTGAGCGCGACCCCAACGCGCACCGTTTCACCATCGCCAACGCGCTGAAGGACCTGACATATCTGTCCGGCTACGCCAACGCGTCCGGCACGGCCAATCCGCTGGGCGCGGCGGTGCGCAACTCCTTCGCGCTCACTGCCGGGGCCGGCAAGTCCGGTGACTTCGTTCCCATGTTGTCCGACGCGGTCGCGGCGATGAACGGCATCAAGCTCGCCGAGAAATGACCTTGCATTCGGAGGCTTGTGTTTTTTCATGGGCCTGCCTATATGCAGTGTATTGAAATTTCGGCCGATCGATCCAGAGTTACGCTACCCGCGTTTGCTGACGTCTATCTCCAAAATCTCGATACCAACGGCGAAATCTTCGCCAGTCTACAACGTCGCAAACACGAGGAATACAAATGGCAACTGGAACCGTTAAGTGGTTCAACGCCACCAAGGGCTTCGGCTTCATCCAGCCGGATGCCGGCGGACCGGACGTTTTCGTCCACATCTCCGCAGTCGAGCGGGCCGGCATGTCGAGCCTGGCCGAAGGCCAGAAGATCGGCTTCGAGATCGAGCAGGACCGCCGTACCGGCAAGTCCGCTGCTGGATCTCTGACCAAGGCAGACTGACCTGTAACGCGCGCTCCCGGGTAAATCCTGGAGCGCGCGGCAAGTCACGGATGTACTGACGGCCGCGCCAGTGGCGCGCGATGGCCGCAAAAGGTCCGAAACACTGATCAGCGGATTGCTGCAGCTTCGGACCGGATGCTCCCGGTCAGTCTACCGAGGACATGGGAAGGCCGGGTTCGCCCGGCCTTTTTGTTTTGTGCAAACCTGAGCATCGGATGGTCGGAAAACCGGGCACCTTCCGGGCCGGTGCTCAGGGAAGCCAATTCATCGGCACGTGTCCCGGATCGCTCTCGACGCGTGCGAGCCAGGCCCTCACCGACGGATAGGCTCCAAGGTCGAAGCCGCCCTCGCCTGCGACATGGGTGTAGGCGTAGAGAGCGATATCGGCGACGCTCATCGCGTTTCCAGCGAAGAAGGTCGCCTCTGCGAGCCGTTTCTCCATCACCCGAAGCGCCTTGTCGCCGCGCTCCAGCGTCAGCGCCAGCCGCTCGGGCGTTGCATCCTTCTTGCGGTTGGGGAAAGTCAGCAGGGCACGACGCACGGCAATATAGGGCTCGTGGCTGTATTGCTCGAAGAACAGCCACTGGTAGGCCAGTGCGCGCTCGTAGCCATCTTCGGGAACGAAGCGCGTCCCCTCGCCCAGATGCAGCAGGATAGCATTCGATTCGGCCAATAGGCGGCCGTCGTCGAATTCGAGCAAGGGCACCATGGCGTTGGGATTCCTGGCGATGAAAGCCTCCGACCGCGTGCCGCCGTCATGCGAACTGACCTCGACATGCGTGAACGGCCGGCCGAGCTTGGCCATCAGCAAACGCGGCTTGTAGCAATTGCCGCTGTCGCTCATGCCATAGATGATCGTCACGACGCTTCCTCCCGTGCAGGCAGATCATTGCCTTGCGAACGGCGCTTCATCCAGCGACTTTTCCTTACGGATCGATCAGCTTGCGTGATGCATCAGCCGAACAACGACACCACCGCCTGCGCACCGCCCAGCCTGTCGGCAATGGACAGCGGCCGCTCGTCGAACTCGAGGCCGACCAGCTTCGGCGCCGCCAGATGCGGCCCCTGGAGCAGGTCGGCGCCTACCCGCAGGGCCACGCCGAGTTGCACCTCGTTCTCGATGCCGCTGACCAGGACTTTCAACGAGCGCTCTCGCAGCCGCGAAACCACTGCATCGAACAGCCTGATCGTGGTCGCGTCGCGACAGACCTGCCTGAACCAGCCACCGTCGAACCTGACGATGTCCGGCTTCAGCATGTCGAGTGTTTCGTCGTTCCAGCGCCCGGCGCCGAAATCGCCGATTGCGATCCGCAAGCCGTTGCCGCGCAATTCCCCGGCAAGGCGCGAAAGCAGCGCGCCGTCGGAGGCGGCATGTTGTCCCAGCGCACAGACGACACGAGCCGGCTCGAGTTCGGCCCCGGCAAGCTCGTCGGCCACGAGCCGGATCCTGTCGACAAGCTTCCCCGGGTCGGTGTCTTCCAGATCGAGGAAGAGGTCGAGCATATCGACGCCTGTATTACGGTGGTTGCGCAAAGACACCGCGAGGCTCATTCGCCTGATGAAACCGTAGTCGTCGTCGGAGACGGCAGCGAGGAAGACTTCGGATGGGACTTCCTCCCCGGCGACATAGGGGGCGGCCGATCCCTCCAAGGCGACCGGTTTCAGCGTCTTTTCCCGACGCCTGAAGATCGGCTGGTAGAGGCTGCGCAGGCGATAAATACCGTAGCAACCGCTTTCAATGCCGATCTCGTCGACGATGATCGCGTCGTCGAGGCCGATCTGCCGTTCCGCGCCGGCGCTCATAGCGGCTGCGTCCTGCGCCCGAAGGCCTTCGTGTGGCGCAACTCGCCGACCGCGCGCGGCACAGGCGGGGCACCCAGGATCGGCGCCTGCGGCAGGTGGTGCTCGCGCGGCTGTGGCTCGTCGGCGCTGGAGAAGCTCGTCGGCGCCAGTTCGGGGCGGGCCAGCGCGAACCCCTGCACCATCGTCGCGCCTGACTTTTCGGCAAGCTCCAGCTGCCAATTCTCCTCGATGCCTTCGAAGACGGTGCGGATGCCCTGTTCGGCGAAGGACGAGACCATGGCGGTGAGCAGCGCGTAGCCGGGCCCAGATTCCATCAGCCGTGCTATCCATTGTGCATCGAACTTGACGATGTCGGGATGGAGATCGCGGATGCGGTTCATGTCGGAATCGTCGGCGCCGTAGTCGTCCACCGCGATGCCGAAGCCGCTTGCCCGCAGCGACGCCACCAGCGTGAACAGCGCCTCCTGCGAAACCGCCTCCTTCTCGGTCACCTCGCAGACGATGCGATGGGGATCGATGCCGGTGTCGGCCAGCGTCTGGCGCATGTCGTGAATGGTCGCTTCGGCGACTGCGTGGTCGATCAGGACCGACGGATCGAAATTGATGAAGATCGCCGCTTCTGCCGGCAGGAACCGCGCGGCATTCAGGAGGTGCAGCGTGTGCGCCAGCTTTTCGACCGCCAGCCGCTCGGCCGTCGCGATGCTGTTGAGGAAGGTCAGTGGCGGCCAGGACTCGCCGTCGCGGAACGGCCTCAGCAATCCCTCGAAAGCAATGACGGACAGCTTGCCCGCCTCGAACGCGAAGATCGGCTGGAAGGCGCTCTTCAGGACGAACGGTCCCCAGATGCCGGTGGCGGCGCCGTCATCCTCGCCGACGATATGGAACCCGATATTAGCCGACACGCCGATGCTCACTCCACGCGGGACGCCTGACCAACGCCGGGCCGCACTATGGACGCGCAAGGTTTTACCCTTCGTTAACACATGGCCGATCCGGGCAGGGAATGGAAACCTGGGGTCCAGCCGGTTTCCGGCCGGTGAAACCCTTGCGATTGCCGCCGGTATGGGACTAAAGAGGGGCGCGGTTGCCAACCGCTGCATCCCACTCAATGGAGCTTTTTCCGTCATGGCCTTTCTTGCCGATGCCCTTTCGCGCGTTAAGCCCTCCGCGACGATCGCGGTCACGCAGAAAGCGCGGGAGCTGAAAAATGCCGGCCGCGACGTGATCGGGCTGGGCGCCGGCGAACCCGACTTCGACACGCCTGACAACGTCAAGAACGCGGCGATCGACGCCATCCGGCGCGGCGAAACGAAGTACCCGCCGGTGTCGGGCATCGCGCCGCTGCGCGAAGCGATCGCGAAAAAATTCAAGCGCGAGAACAATCTCGACTACCGGCCAGAGCAGACCATCGTCGGCACCGGCGGCAAGCAGATTCTCTTCAACGCCTTCATGGCGACGCTCAATCCAGGCGACGAGGTCATCATCCCGACGCCGTACTGGGTCAGCTATCCGGAGATGGTGGCGATCTGCGGCGGCACGTCGGTGTTCGCCCAAACCACGATCGAGAACGGCTTCAAGCTGACGGCCGAGGCGCTGGAAAGGGTCATCACGCCGAAGACCAAGTGGCTGTTGATGAACTCGCCGTCGAACCCGTCTGGCGCGGCCTATACGGAGGCCGAACTCAGGGCACTCGCCGACGTGCTGCTCAAGCATCCACAAGTCTGGGTGCTGACCGACGACATCTACGAACACCTCACCTATGGCGATTTCGTCTTCAAGACGATCGCCGAGGTCGAGCCCAACCTTTACGAACGCACGCTGACCATGAACGGCGTGTCGAAAGCCTATGCCATGACCGGCTGGCGCATCGGCTATGCCGCCGGCGCGCTTCCCCTCATCAAGGCGATGGACATGATCCAGGGCCAGCAGACTTCTGGCGCCTGCACCATCGCCCAGTGGGCTTCCGTCGAGGCGCTCAACGGGCCGCAGGACTTCGTCGCCAGGAACAAGGCGATCTTCCAGGGGCGCCGCGACCTCGTCGTGTCGATGCTGAACCAGGCGCGTGGCATCACCTGCCCCTCGCCGGAGGGCGCGTTCTATGTCTATCCGTCCTGCGCCGAGTTGATCGGCAAGAAGACGCAAGACGGAAAGGTCATCGACAGTGACGAGACTTTCTCGTCGGCATTGCTGGAGGCGGAGGGCGTGGCGGTGGTGTTCGGCACCGCCTTCGGCCTTGGCCCTAACTTCCGCATCTCCTACGCAACGTCGGAGCAGTTGCTGGAAGAAGCCTGCACGCGTATCCAGCGCTTCACCGCATCGCTGAGCTGAGCCGCTTCATCGCTGGCTGAACCATCGCGGCGGAGCCAATGCTCCGCCGTTTCATGTCTCCGAATACTGCTCGTCCGACACCTTTTCCAGCCACTCCACATGCACGCCGTCGAGCGCCTCGTGGATGGCGAGATGCGTCATCGCCGTGCTCGGGCCGGCGCCATGCCAGTGCTTTTCGCCCGGCGCGAAGAAGACGGTGTCGCCGGCCCTGAGTTCCTGGATCGGGCCGCCCCAGCTCTGTGCAAGGCCGGCTCCGGCGGTCACATACAGCGTCTGGCCGAGCGGATGGGTGTGCCAGGCGGTTCGTGCGCCCGGCTCGAAGCTCACCATGGTGGCGCGCACCCGCGCCGGCGCTTCCGTTTCCACGACAGGCGTCTGCAACACGCGACCGGTGAAGTATTTCTCAGGCGGATAGATGGTGGATACGCTGCCGCATCTTGTTATATCCATCGGTATCATCCTCAATTCTTGTCGATCAGGGTCGCTTGCATATCAGGCGGCTTTGAGTCTTGTCAGCACCGATACTCGCTCGAGAGCCGTTTATTAAGCAGTTGCTAATTTGTGACATTTGGGAGACTCGGCCGACATCCTGTCATGGACACGTCGCCCGCCTTCTTGATCTGCCGATAGAATCCGCTTTACTGGTTTCTCACTACCAGAGGGGACATCATATGCATATGCGCACGTCGTTCTTCACCACGACCGCCATCCTGCTCATTGCCTGCGCACCAGGCAACGCCGCTGATGCTCCGGCGAATTTTGAAGAGCGTTTCGTGGGCACACAGCCTGCCG
>JALYWP010000162.1 GCA_030852655.1 Pseudomonadota bacterium
TCCCACGCCCCAGTCCCCTCCGGCGCCCCGCCGGCCAGAACCTGCCGCTCCTGCCCCGAAAGCGCCGGCGCATGCCGACGCCACGCTGACCGTGGAGCGCCCGGCCGAAGCTCCGGCACCCGCCCAGCGCCAGCGTGAAACTGCCCAGCGTGGCCCGCAGGGCGGCTGGGTACGGGACCTGCTCTCGGGTGCCTCCCGTGAGGAGGGCGCCGCGCCGGTGGCGGTCGCCGAGGCCCCGCGCCCGGCGCCGAGCCAGCGGTCGCCGCTGCAGGTGGTGGAATCGCTCAACTCGCTGTCGGTCGACATCGCCCGGGCGATCGATCACGACGCGTCGATAGAGTTGTGGGATCGCTATCGCCGCGGCGAGCGCGACGTCTTCACGCGCCGTCTCTATACGCTGAAGGGCCAGCAGACCTTCGACGACATCCGCCGCAAGTACCAGTCGGACGGCGAATTCCGCTCCGCGGTCGACCGTTATTGCGAGGATTTCGAGCGGCTGTTGAAGGACGTCGCCCGCAACGACCGCGACAACGTCATGACCCAGACCTACCTGACCTCGGATACCGGCAAGGTCTACACCATGCTGGCCCACGCAGCGGGCCGCCTGCGGTAAACCGCTGAATGGATGCGTGAAAAGGGCGGGATTTCATCCCGCCCTTTTCGTTTGCCCTCCATCGGATCACGTCATCGCGATTGGATTAATTCCCGATACGGAGTAATGCGTCAGTCGCCTGCCAACCACTGGACTACGAATTACCTCCATGCCTGAATTTCCAAGCCGGCCGCTGACGCGCCGGACTTTCCTGTCCATGTCCATCTCGGCCTCGGCCTTCGTCGCCGGGTGCGCAACGACCGAGGCTCCGGTCACGCCCACGCTCGCACCCGCACCGGCCAGGCCCAGCCGACCGACAGGTCTCGCGTCCGATGCCGAGCTCGAAGCGCGTTATGCCGCCGTCGAAGATGGCGGCCACCTGATCCCCGCCGTTCCGTTCCGGGAGATCGATCCGAAAAACTATCGCCAGCGCGTCGTCGATCCGACTGGCGAGAAGCCGGGAACCGTCGTCGTCGACACTTCGAACCGGTTTCTGTACCTGACCGAGCCGGGCGGCACCGCGATGCGATACGGCGTCGGCATCGGCCGCGACGGATTCGCCTGGCATGGCGAGGGCATCGTCCACTGGCGGCAGCCCTGGCCGCGCTGGAAGCCCCCCGCTGCCATGATCGCGCGCCAGCCCTCGCTGGAGAAATATTCGGTCGAGAACGGCGGAATGGCTCCCGGCATCGCCAATCCGCTCGGCGCCAGGGCCCTTTATATATTCCAGAACGGGGCCGACACGCTCTACCGGCTGCACGGAACGGCGGAGTGGCGTTCGATAGGCAAGGCGGCGTCCGCCGGCTGCGTCCGCCTGATCAATCAGGATGTCATCGATCTCTACCGGCGCGTACCGCATCATGCGCGCATCGTGGTGCTTCAGACCCCGCTCGCCACGGTTGCCTGAAGCCCGTCAGATGATCTTGCCCGTCCAGTCGACGATCTCGACCGCAGCCTGCCCGAACGCCGCATCCAGCGCGTTGACATAGGCGCTGTTGCCCTCTCCCCCGACGGGAGCCATGGCGGTGAACACCTTTTGCGCGCGAACCGTGCCGTTGCGGTCGTTGAGCAGGCGCACGAACAGTTCCACCTCGGCCCTTGCGCCGCCGTCGACGCGAACCTCGAAGGCGCGGATCTCGACGATCACCTGGTAGTCGATGGCCAGCCCCTCGCCCGGCCTGCCGACGCCCCTGAATTCGCCGGAGCGCTGGAACGTCTCGGCCAGCCGTGCCTGGACGACCTTCGGCAGCCGGTCGGCCCATTGCGCGCCCTTGAGGTACTGGATATTGCCCGGTGCCGGCGAAATCACGATGTTCTGTCCGTCGAGCGCCTTCAGCGCCGACGGCTCGGCGATCAGTATCTGCCGGTGGCTCTGTCCCCTGCCGTCGCCCGCAGCTGGCGCCGTCAGTTCGAACGTGTCGAGCGGGGTGGAGCCGCCGAAAAGCGCGCAACCCGAAAGCGCGGCCGACAGCACGATCGACAGTGTAACGGCCCCCGATATCAGCCTGAGTGAACTCAAAACGCGTCCCCGCATGGTCGCCGCGCCGAAGCCGGCTGTCCCTCTTCCGATTTCTTGCGGGCGCCTGCCGCCAATGTCAACGCCGGATGCGGCCGTCATACTGGCGTACCGTGCCTTCCCCCCCGGTGATGATCCGCTGCGGGTTTCGCTCGAGGTCGCTGATCGCCCGCTCGATGCGGTTGACCGACCGGCGGCTGTCCTGCACCAGCGCCTCGACGTCGCGCAGGCCCTGACCCGAGAACCTGCTCAGCCCGTCCATGATCGTCCCCAGCCTCGAGTTCAGCGTATCGGCCACTTCCCTGAACGATTTGAGCGTCGCGCTGGCATCGGCCATCACCCCTTCCGCCTCGCCCGATCCGAGCAGTTTGTCCACCTTGACCAATATGCCGTCCACGCGTGTCGAAGCGGCGTTCAGCTTGCCCGAAATTTCCCTGGCGTCGCTGATGACCTTGTCGATGTCTTCGGCGCGCGGGCTGAGCTTGTTCGTGAATTCCGCTATGTCGGCGGCGGCCTTGTCGGCACTGGCGCTCGCACTCGCTATGTCCGAAAGCGCATCGCGCACCGTCTGCGTATCGACACCTTCCAGCACGCCGTCGACTTTGGACAGCGTCTGTTCGGCCTTCTGCGCGAAGTCGTTGATCGATCCGACAGCGCGGTCGACGCCACCGACGATCTGGTCGAAGCGGGCGCTCTGCTCCTTCAGGCTATTGGTGAAGGTTTCGACATTGCCGACGATGTTCTCGATCTTCTGGCGGTCGACCGAATTGAGGATGTCCTCGGCAGCCTTGAGCGTGCCGTCGAGCTTGCCGGATACGCCCGCCAGCTCCTCCGACAGCGCCGAGACGCTCGACAGGAACTTATCGATGCCGTCGGCATTGGCGGCCAGCGCGTCTGAAAACTTCTGCGCATTCTGTGCCGTCTGCGTCAGCGGTCCCCGCACGTCGCGGGTGAACCCTTCGAGGTCGGAGAGCACGTTGTCGGCGCGCTCGAAAATGTCCTGCGCCGTCTGCAAGAGGTTCGTCACCGCAGACGGATTGGCGGTGATCTCGGCAATGGTTTCGTCACGCTCGGCCTCGTCGAGCAGATTGGGTTCGCTGAGATCGGCGCCCTTCAGCTCGATGTTCGATTGTCCGGTCAGTCCGGCAATGCCGATATCGGCCTGCGTCGACTTGGTGATCGGCGTCAGGCGGTCGATCTCGGCGTCGGCGATGGCAACGGTCGGATTGAGCACGTCGATATAGACGCGTCGTACATCGCCGACCTTCACGCCGTTGAAGAGCACCGCGCTGCCGCGTCCCAGGCCGGAGGCCGAGCCGGGAATGCGTACGCGCAGCGTGGCGGTCTCGCCCCGGTCTCCGATGGCGGCCGTCCAGTAGACGAAGGCGAAGGCGGCGACGATCGCTACCAGCGTGAAGATGCCGACGATGACGTAATTGGCTCTGGTTTCCATTCCGGCCCTTGTTCTTCCGTCAGCCCTGGCCACGCGCGGCAAGGTCGAGCTGGCGCGCCCGCTTGCCTCTGAAATAGGATTTCACCCACGGCTCCTCGCTGGCGAGCATATCCTCGATGGTGCCTTCGACCAGAACCTTCTTGTTGCCGAGCACGGCCACTCGGTCGCAGGTCGAGAACAGGCTGTCGAGATCGTGGGTGACCATGTAGACGGTCAGGCCCATCGTGTCGCGCAATTTGACGACGAGCTCGTCGAACTCCGCCGCACCGATAGGGTCGAGGCCCGATGTCGGCTCGTCGAGGAAAACGATTTCCGGATCGAGCGCAAGCGCCCGCGCCAGCGCCGCGCGCTTGATCATGCCGCCTGACAGCTCGCTCGGATATTTTCGGGCCGCATCCGGCGGCAGCCCGACCAGCTCGATCTTGAGCAGCGCAAGCTCGTTCATCAGCGCTCGCGGCAGGTCCAGATACTCCCGCATCGGCACCTGGATGTTCTCCAGCACCGTCAACGCGGAAAACAGCGCACCGTGCTGGAACAGCACGCCGACGCGCATGTCGAGCGTCAGCCGCTCCGCCTCGCTCGCCCTGTCGAGATCGACGCCGAACAGCGTGATCGTGCCGGATCGCTTCTTGTTGAGGCCGAGCACCGTGCGCAGCAGCACCGACTTGCCCGAGCCTGACGCGCCCACGAAGCCGAGTATCTCGCCCCGCATGACGTCGAGCGACAGGTCCTCGAGCACGACATTGTCGCCGAACGCGACCGTCACGTCGCGCACCGACAGCACCACGTCCGATCCGGCCGTCGCCGGGCTGTGGTTGCGCGTCTCGACATGGGCCGCTTCGCTCATCACCTAGAACTCGATCGCCACGTAGAATATGGCGAACGCCCCATCGAGGATGATCACCACAAAGATCGACTTCACCACCGAAGCCGTGACGTGCCGCCCGAGCGATTCGGCGCTGCCGCCGACCTTCAGCCCCTCGACCGCCCCGATGATGCCGATGATCAGGGCCATGAACGGCGCCTTGATCAGCCCCGCAAAAATGGTGGAAACGTCGATCGCCACGCGCAGGCGATCGATGAACTGGACCGGCGGAATGTCCGAGTAGAGCCAGGTGACGAGGATGCCGCCGCCGAGCGCGGCGAAATTGGCCAGTATGGTCAGGCACGGCAACGCCACGACAAGGGCGACGAGACGCGGGAACACCAGCACGCCGACCGGGTTCAGCCCGATGACGGTGAGCGCGTCCACCTCCTCGCGCATCTTCATCGAGCCGATCTCGGCGGTTATGGCGCTGCCGGAGCGTCCGGCGATCATGATCGCCGTCATCAGCACGCCGAGTTCGCGCAGCACCAGGATGCCGACGAGGTCGACGACGAATATGTCGGCGCCGAAATAGGACAGCTGGTAGGCGCCCTGCTGTGCAACGATCGCGCCGACGATGGCCGACATCAGCACCACGACCGGAATGGCCCCGACGCCCATCCGGTCTATCTGGTTGAAGATCGCCGCCATATTGATGCTGTGGCCGCGGCCGAGCTTCATCTGGCCGCCGCGGATGGTGGCGCCGAGTATGTTCATGGCGGCGAGGAAGTCGTCGCGCATCTCGTAGACGCGTGCCCCGATGGCCATCAGGATGCGGATGATGAAGCCGGGCCGGGCATCGGCGCCCTCCCCGCCCCTCTCGTGCGTCGCATCCCCAACCGCGTCGAGCAGTATCCTTGCTATCTCGTTCTCGCCCTCGACTCGCGTCTCGATGCCCTTGGCGCGCGCCGTCGAGACGAGCCGGTCGATCAGCCAGGCGCCGGCCGTGTCCATCCTGCCGACGTCGGAAAGGTCGACCGCCAGCGAGCGGAAGCCGTTGCGCTCTGGAATGGCGCGCATCGCCTTGTCGACGACAGCCACCCGGCGCGTCGTCCAGTTGCCGGCGAGCCGGCAGAGGAGTTCGCCGCCGTTCTCACGCATGTCGACACGCGGATCGAGGTTCTGCGTCCGCTCGTCGCCTGTCGCTGCTTCCGGTTGAGCGTTGATCTGCATGGTGAATCGTCTTAACCCGTCGCACTGTGTCTGTCACTTTGACCGCGGCGCCTTTGAGCCGTTCCGGAGCAGATTGAGCATGAACCGTGTCCTTTCGGTCTCCGAGGAACGTTTTCCGATTGCCGGAACCTTCACCATCTCGCGTGGATCGAAGACCGAGGCCGAAATCATCACCTGCACGATCACCGAAGGCGAAAACTCCGGCCGTGGCGAATGCGTTCCTTATCGCCGTTACGGCGAGACGATGGAAAGCGTACGCGCCGAGATCGAAGCAGCATCACCCGCCATCTCCTGTGGAATCGACCGCACCCTTCTCCTCGGCACGATGAAGCCGGGCGCGGCGCGCAACGCCGTCGACTGCGCGCTTTGGGATATCGAGGCAAAAGCTTCCGGCATCCGCGCCGCCGAACGGCTGGGCCTTGCCTCGCCGGCACCTCTCGAAACCGCATTCACACTCTCGCTTGGCTCTCCCGAGGCGATGGCCGCACAGGCGAGGGAAAACGCCGCGCGGCCGTTGCTCAAGGTCAAGATCGGCGGCGAAGGCGACATTGCCCGCATCCGTGCGGTGCGCGAGGCGGCACCCGCAAGCCGGCTGATCCTCGACGCCAATGAGGGCTGGACGGATGATAATGTCGGCGAAAACCTCGCCGTCGCGGCAGAACTCGGCGTCGCGCTGGTCGAGCAGCCGTTGCCTGCGGGCCAGGATGCGCTTCTCGGCCGGATCGCGCGCCCGGTGCCGGTCTGCGCCGACGAGAGCGTGCACACGGCCGACGGGCTCGAAAAGCTGGTCGGCCTCTACGACGCTATCAACATCAAGCTCGACAAGACGGGCGGACTGACGGCCGCCCTCCTCCTTCGCGACCGCGCGAAAGAACTGGGCTTCGGCATCATGGTCGGCTGCATGGTCGGTACCTCGCTCGCCATGGCGCCCGCCGTGCTCCTGGCACAAGGCGCGGACTTCGTCGATCTCGACGGCCCGCTGCTCCTGGCGCGAGATCGCCAGCCCGGCCTCAACTACCGGGGTTCGCTCGTGGCGCCACCGGAACCCGCCGTCTGGGGCTGAACGCTATTCCTTGCCATGCTCGACCAGGGCGTCGTCGGCTCCATGTGACGCCGCGGCAAACCGCTACGACAACGCCACCTTCCCTGCAGGAGACCTACAACAACGAAGACTGCACTCTGCAATCGAGTATCTCAGCCCAACACAGTTTGAAAATCTAACCACAGGACAAGACCGGCAAACCATCCTGAAACGGTCCACTCCAATGGGCGCAGTCCACGGCGTGAATGAATTTTCACCGGGCCGGAATTATTGTCCCGTGGAATCAATGCGTTATACGATTTTATGGCTTTTGCGGCCCCCGATTTGTCAACGCCGATCCCGCCTCCCTCATAATGCCTGTCAGCAGCTTGCTTGTGGGAACGGGTGGCCACAACCTCCATTCAGGCAAGTGTGGCGCTGGAGTAACGCCCGCTGGGTTGCGCGGGACATCTCCGGTCGACTG
>JALYWP010000197.1 GCA_030852655.1 Pseudomonadota bacterium
CGGGATTGTGCGCCACCTCCCAGACATGCCCGTCGGCGTCGGCGAAATAGCCGTACCAGCCGCCCCAGAACGCCCTGCCGGCCGGCTTGACGATCTTTCCGCCCGCACGCTCGGCCGCGGCGAGCACCTCACCGACCTCGGCCTCGGAGCGGGTATTGTAGGCGAGATAGACCGCCGACGGAGCCCCGGCGAAAGGGATACCGGCGTCCGCTTCCGCGTCCTTGCGGGGAAACAGGCCGAGGATCACGCCGCCCATCTGGAAGAAAGCGACGCCTTCGGTGATGCCGGCGTGGCGCTTCAGGCCCATTGCCTCGTAGAAGCGCACGGCGCGGTCGAGGTCGTCGGTGGCAATGGTTATGATGGAGATGCGCGGTTCCATCTACTCCACCTTCCACTCCGGCTTGCGCTTCTCGATGAAGGCGCCGATGCCCTCCTTCGCGTCGCCTGCGAGCAAATTGTCGACCATGACACGCGAAGCGTGGTCATAGGCGTCGGCCAGCCCCATCTCGGCCTGGCGGTAGAAGGCTTCCTTGCCGATCCTCAGCGTCGAAGGTGATTTGGAAGCAATGGTTTGCGCATATTTGTTCACGATCTGGCGCAGATATTCGCGCGGCACGACGCGGTTCACTAGGCCGAAGTCCTTCGCCGCCGCCGCGTCGATCATCTCGCCGGTCAGCAGCATCTCCATCGCGTGCTTCGGCTTCAGCCCGCGCACAAGTGCTACGCCCGGCGTCGTGCAGAACAGGCCGACATTGATGCCGTTGACGCCGAATGTCGCCTGATCGGAGGCGATGGCGAGATCGCAGGAGGCGACCAGTTGGCACCCCGCCGCGGTGGCTATGCCGTCGACCTCGGCGATGACCGGCTTCGGATGTCCGACGATCGACTGCATCAGGCGCGAGCAGACTGCAAAAGTCTCCTCGAAGAAGGCCCTGCCGCCATCGGCATCGCCGCGATGCGCCGTCATCTGCTTCAAATCGTGTCCGGCGCAGAACATCTTGCCCGTCGCCGCGATGACGATCACCCGCACCGCACGGTCGTCGCGCGCGCGGTCGAGCTCGGCCTGGATGTCGCCCATCACCTCGATCGACAGCAGATTGGCCGGCGGATTGTCGAGGGTAACGCGCAAGATGCCGCCATCGAGCGATGCAGCGGGCTCGTCGGCGTCGCGCCTCAGCGAAACGATGTCGGCCATGTCCGTCTCCAATCCTTGCGCGCCGTATGCGGGTGTTCGATGCGGTGAAACTAGCACATAAACTTAATAGCCGGACGATTGAATAACAGCACCTCGCCGTGCTTTCTCGTCCGGCCAGGAAAGTATCGGCGACCACTGACACGCGGCCGGAGGAGAAGCGATGCCCGAACAGGCCAATATCGAGCCGGTCATGACCGCCGGCGAGGTCAACGAACTGCTGGCGCGGGTCTTCCCCCAGCTCAACGGTGGGCATCGCTTCTATGAAGCCATCGACATCTTCCCCGGCGGCTGCACCATCAGGCTGAACGCCGACGAGAGGCATCTGCGCCCGGGCGGCACGGTGTCGGGTCCCTCGCTTTTCGCGCTCGCCGATGTCGGCGGCTATGTCTGCGTGCTCAGCCATGCCGGCCCGAACGCGCTGTCGGTGACGACGAACCTCAACATCAACTTCGTGCGCAAGGCCGAGGCCGGCCCGATCGACGCCCATTGCCGCATCCTCAAGCTCGGCCGGAACCTGATGGTGTTCGACGCGGACATGGTGGCAGGGCCGGACCGGCAGACTGTCGCCCACGCGACCGGCACCTATTCCATCCCGCCCAATGTGAGGTAAAATAATACCACATACTTAACTCACTGATTTGGAATAATTTGTTGCGCGATGATTGACCATCAACTGCATTGACGCGGTACGGCCCCTCCCCTATAAGCCACCCCTGAAGCAGCGGCCTCCTCGGTCGCCGTTTCATTTTTGGCGGAAGCGCAAGCCACCCGCCAATCCAAGCAACAAGAAACGCCTTCCGGTCCGCCCATCAAGGCCGAAGGTCAAGAACCGAAAGCAGAAACCATGACAACCTTTTCGCAGAAGCCTGCGGACGTGGTGAAGAAGTGGGTGCTGATCGACGCCGAGGGTCTCGTCGTCGGCCGCCTCGCCACCATCGTCGCCAACCGTCTCCGCGGCAAGCACAAGCCGACCTTCACCCCGCATGTCGACGATGGCGACAACGTCATCGTCATCAATGCCGACAAGGTCGCCTTCACCGGCAAGAAATACACCGACAAGGTCTACTACTGGCACACTGGCCATCCCGGCGGCATCAAGGAGCGCACCGCGCGCCAGTTGCTCGAGGGGCGTTTCCCCGAGCGCGTGGTCGAGAAGGCGGTCGAACGCATGATTCCGCGCGGTCCGCTCGGACGTCGCCAGATGAAGAACCTGCGCGTTTATGCAGGGACCGAGCATCCACACGTCGCACAACAGCCCGAGACGCTCGACGTCGCCGCGCTGAACCGCAAGAACAAGAGGGCCGAGAAACATGGCTGACCTGAACTCCCTCGCCGAACTCGGCAGCGTCGCGGAGGCAGCCGAGCCGGCGGCGCCCGTCCACGTCCAGAAGCTGGACAAGCAGGGCCGCGCCTACGCCACCGGCAAGCGCAAGAACGCCATCGCGCGCGTCTGGGTGAAGCCCGGCTCCGGCAAGATTGTCGTCAACGACAAGGAATTCGCGGCCTATTTCGCGCGTCCGGTGCTGCAGATGATCCTGCGGCAGCCGATCGTTGCGACCAACCGCGACGGCCAGTTCGACATCGTCGCCACCGTCGTCGGCGGCGGCCTGTCCGGCCAGGCGGGCGCCGTGCGCCACGGCATCTCCAAGGCGCTGACCTACTACGAGCCGGGCCTGCGCGCCGTGCTCAAGAAGGGTGGCTTCCTGACCCGCGACAGCCGCGTGGTCGAGCGCAAGAAGTACGGCAAGGCCAAGGCCCGCCGCTCCTTCCAGTTCTCGAAGCGCTAAGCGAAATCATCCGAACGATCGGATTGGAAGGCCGCCCGTCCGGGTGGCCTTTTCTGTTGGTCCCGGCGGAAGGCGAACCGCCAAAGCGCGGTCATCCTCGGCCTTGTGCCGAGGATATGCTGCGGCTCCCGGCATAAAGAGCTCACCCGACATCGTTCGACGCATAGCTGCGGAACGTGGAAAGAGTTTCCGCCCAACCCTTTGATTTTGCTCGAATCGGAAAAAATAATCGAGCCTGTCTTTCCACGCCGTTTCAGCCTCCCTCATAATCCTCGTCAGCAGCTTGCTTGTGGGAACGGGTGGCCACAACCTCCATTCAGGCAAGTGTGGCGCCGGAGTAACGCCCGCTGGGTTGCGCGGGACATCTCCGGTCGACTGCCGCGCCGTGCGCTCGTGCTCTCCAATATACCGGAGGGCAATGGGCCGGTAGCCGGCAGCGAGAAAACGCCGGCGGCGCATGGAGCGCGTCAACTTGTTTACTTAGAGACGTCGCCCCATGCGCCGCCTTCCCACACCCCGGCTTCGAAAACGAAGCGCGGGAACGATTTTGCGCGACTGGACGATGAGGCGCGAGCGGTGCAGGGCCTGCGGCGCTCGCAACACCGGCGCGAGTGTGCGGTGCAAAAAGGGGTCGCAATTGGGGAAAGAATGTCGAATAAGGGTGCCCCGCAGTCAAAAAGAGGGTGACCGATGCCGGCACGCACGATGGACCACGCCTTCACCGCGACCAGGAATGTCGGCCGCGCCGACGATCCGACCTATGCAGGCGCGCTCTCCTTCATGCGTCGTCGCTACACGAAGAATGTCCGTGGCGCCGACGCGATCGTGTGGGGTATTCCCTTCGACGCCGCGGTGACCAACCGTCCGGGCGCGCGCTTCGGACCGCAGGCGATCAGGCGCGCCGCGGCGATCTTCGACAACGATCCGCAATATCCCTTCCACCGCCAGCTCTTCGAGACGATGTCGGTGGTCGATTACGGCGACTGCCTGCTCGACACCGGCAACCACAACAAGACCCCGGCGACCATCGAAAGGGAGGCGGCGAAGCTCTTGAAGTCAGGCGCGTTCCTGCTCTCCCTCGGCGGCGACCATTTCGTCACCTGGCCGCTGCTCAAGGCGCATGCCGCGATCCACGGGCCGCTCGCCATGGTCCAGTTCGACGCGCACCAGGATACCTGGGGCGACGACGGCAAGCGCATCGACCACGGCTCCTTCGTGGCGCGCGCGGTGAGAGACGGCATCATCGATCCCGACCGTTCGATCCAGATCGGCATCCGCACCCATGCGCCGGAGGATTGCGGCATCAAGATCATCTACGGCTACGAGGTGGAGGAGATGCGCGCCGCCGACATCGCCTACGCCATCGTCGAGCGTACCGGCGGCAGGAAGACTTATGTCACCTTCGACATAGACTGCCTCGATCCCGCCTATGCGCCGGGAACCGGCACGCCGGTTGCGGGCGGGCCGTCCTCGGCCAAAATCCTGTCCGTGCTCCGGCAGTTGAACCAGATCGATATCGTCGGCGCCGATGTCGTGGAGGTTGCGCCGGCCTATGACCATGCCGATATAACCGCGATAGCGGGTGCGACGGTTGCAATGCAATATCTCGGCTTGCTTGCGGAACGAAAGGCAAGGCAAGAGACCCTGCACAGCAACGGTACCGCGGAGGCCGACCACGCGAGCGGCATCTAGGGAACGGCACACTGGACTGGACTGGACTGGACTGGACTGGACTGGCATGAAACCGAAGATCTTCATCGATGGCGAACATGGCACGACTGGTTTGCAGATCAGGACGCGCCTGGCCGGCCGCGATGACATCGAGGTCATCTCGATCCCGGCGGAGCGGCGCAAGGACGCCGCCGCCCGCGCGGACTTCCTGCACGCGGCCGACATCGCCATCCTCTGCCTGCCCGACGATGCGGCGAAGGAAAGCGTGGCGCTGATCGGCGACGCCGATACGCGGGTGATCGACGCTTCGACGGCGCATCGCGTCGCCAAGGGCTGGACCTACGGCTTTCCCGAAATGGACCGCAAACAGGCCAGGAAGATCGCCGACGCGAAGCTGGTCGCCAATCCCGGATGCTGGCCGCAGGGGCCGATCGCCACGTTGCGCCCTCTCGTCACCAACGGCATCATTCCGGCCGGCTTCCCGATCACCATGAACGGCATTTCCGGCTATTCGGGCGGCGGTCGCCAGATGGTAGAGGATTACGAGGCGAAGGGTGACGACGCGCCGGAATTCCTGCCCTATGGGCTTACCTTCCAGCACAAGCACGTGCCCGAGTTCAGGCTCTATGCGGGCCTGTCGCGCGATCCGCTCATGCAGCCAGTGGTCGGCAATTTCGCGCAGGGCATGGTGACGGCCGTGCCGCTGCAGATGGCGGCGCTGAACCATGTGCCGACGGGGGCCGAACTCCATGCCGCGCTCGCCGACCATTATGCCGGGCTGGAAGACTCGGCCGTCGAGGTCGCTCCCTATGCCGCGGTCGAGCGGACGCCCGATCTCGATCCCGAGACCTATAACGGCACCAACCGCATGCGGCTTCACGTCTTCGCCAACGACAAGAAGGCCCAGGCCGTGCTGGTCGCCGTTTACGACAATCTCGGCAAGGGCGCTTCGGGTGCGGCGGTCCAGAACATGGACCTGATGCTCGGGCTGAAGGGATAGGAAGTGACTGCGCGTTCAGCGCGCAGCCACGATTTCCGTCGGCAGCGGATAGGCGCCCTTGGTGCCGCGCCAATGGGCCGCCGCGAAGCCGAGCACCACCAGCGCAAAGCCCTGGTGCAGCAGCGCCCAGTGCAGCGGCATATGCAGCAGCAGCGTGGCGATCCCTATCGCGGCCTGGACCAGCACCAGATGGAAGAGCACCACGGCCCGGCGCGCATGCGTCGTGCCGCGCAGCTTGCGGCCGGCGGCGATCATGTGCCAGAGCGCCAGCAGCAAGAGGGCGTAAGCCCCTACCCTGTGCACGAACTGCACTGTCTTGACGTTCTCGAAGAAATTCACCCAGGCCGGACTCATGACGAAAAGATCGCCCGGGATGATCGCACCATCCATCAGCGGCCAGGTGTTGTAGCTCAGCCCGGCATTGGTCCCTGCAACCAGTCCGCCGAGGAAGGTCTGGATCAGCACCGCAAGAACGAGGAAGCCGGAGAAGCGCTGCGTTCCGCGGTCCGCCGGCGCCTCCGTATGGGGCGCCAGTCCGCGCGCCACCACCATGATGGCGACGAAGATCACGCAGGCAAGCGTCAGGTGCATCGCCAGCCGGTACTGGCTGACGTCGGTGCGCTCCACCAGGCCCGACCTTACCATCCACCAGCCAACGGCGCCCTGCAGCCCGCCGAGCAGCAGCAGGCCTACCAGTTTTGGCGACAAGCCCCGCTCGACGCGACCGGTCGCCCAGAAGAACAACAGTGGCAGCGCGAAGACGAAGCCGACGCCCCGCGCCAGTATGCGGTGCGCCCATTCCCACCAGAAGATGTATTTGAATTCATCCAGGCTCATGCCCTTGTTGATCTGCTGGTATTGCGGAATCTGGCGGTAAAGGTCGAATTCCTCCTGCCACTCGGCCTCGCTGAGCGGCGGGATGACGCCGTGAAGCGGCTTCCATTCGGTGATCGACAGGCCGGAATCAGTCAGCCTCGTCGCGCCGCCAACCACGACAAGGGCGACCAGCATGAGCAGGATGACGTAGAGCCAGCCGCGCAGCAGTGCGCGGTTGGCAAGCAGCCGCTCGCGATCGCTGCGGACGGTGCGCTCGCTTCCGTTGTCCAGGACCTGTTCCATCGCCGGATTGGTGGACCAACGGCGGCGCGCTTGCAAGGCCACACCCCTCGCGACACGCCGTCGCGCCGACCGCGGTCGTTCCATAGTGGACGTTGCGCGGCCAGCCTCGAAGCCTTAAGCGGGTGGCTGCCGCAAAGGACCGCATATGCCCATTCGCCTGAAGAAGCTCATCGGCACGATACTGTTGGTCGCCCTGGTCATCGTCTATGCGCTGGTCGCGACGACGGTGGCGGCAGCGCGCCTCGCCGAGTCGGGTCCGCTCGTGCATCTCGCCTTCTTCTTCTTCACCGGCATCCTGTGGATCCTGCCGGCAATGGGCATCATCAAATGGCTGATGCTGCCGCCCAGGCCGAAGAACTGAACAATCGCTTTCAAACGGTGACGAGCATCCTGCCGCGATTGGCGAGCGGCGTGGTGATGCCCGACAGCATGGTGCGGATATGCGCCACCCGCTGGTAGCGCCCGTTGACCGAGATGCGCGGCAGGGCGTGCAGATGGTCGGCATGTTCGGCGCGCAGCACGCCGTGGCGCGTCGTCACGGCCGACACGTAGCCCGTCTCCTTCGCCAGCCTGACCTCACGGCAGCCGACGGCGCTTGCGTATCCGTAGGGGTAGGCCAGGTGCCGCGGAGCCTCGCCCAGCTCCGACCTCAGAAGCGTCACCACGTCAACCATCTCGCGCCTCGCCTTCTCTTCGGGCAGCCGCTTCAGGTTATAGTGATTGACGGTGTGCGCGCCGATCGAGACCAGAGGATGCGATGCAATGACGCGTATCTCGTCCCAATTCATCAGCGTACTGCGGCCGGGTCCGCCCGGATCGACGCCCGCAACCGCGGCAAACTCGCGCAAGGCCGCGCGCTGATTTTCCTCCGGCACCTCCAGCGTCAGGTGGTTGTAGAGACGCAGAAGGGCGCCGGGCCTTCCGCAATCAAGCGCCTCGATGCGGCCGGCACGCTTGAGTTCCAGCGTCCGGCCGGCATTGACGATGTCGTCGATAACGTCCCACCAGAGGTCCGCCGTTCCGTCGATCAGCGCCGGCGCCACGTAGATCGTCAGCGGCGCGCCGTGCTTCTCCAGCACCGGCAGCGCCTCGGTCAGATTGTCGCGATAGGCGTCGTCGGCGGTGACGGCAGCAAACAGCCCGTCGGAGCCACCGCGCTTTATACGCTCGACCGCCTCGTCCATCGAAACAAAGGCATAGCCGGACGCCTTCATGTCGCTGATAACGGCGTCTAGAAAGTCTGGCGCGATATTCAGGTGCCGGTTGACGCCGAGCGGCTTCTCGGGAGCCGCGGTCACGCGATGAAGCATCAGGATGGCGCCGATACCGCCGACAAGAGGCCGGGCGAGCGGCGCAAGGCCGGTATACCGGGCCACGTTGAGGGCCAGCTTCCGGATGACTTCGCCCCCGTCGATCATTAATTCACCTTTTGCGCCTAGCGTACAGACGCGGACGCGATGTGGACCGCTTCCTGGATACGCCCCAAGGATTGAAGGATGGTTGACGCGGCCATGTCATCTCGCAGCCAACCGGCGAATGCGATGACGTCGCAGGCCGGCCGCGCCGGGCTCTCCGTCTCGATCCTGCCGGCGAACGACCTTGCCGCTTATGCCGACCTGGCACGGCGCGGCGTATCGGCGCCGGCGCAAAGCGTCCTCTGGGTCAAGGAGTGGGTCGCCACTGCGACGCCGGAGGGGCTGGTCGCGGTCGTTGAGTCCGACGGGAAACCGGTCTACGCACTTGCGTTGGAAATTGTCGGATCGGGCCCTTTTCGCATCGCTCGCTTCATGAGCGGACGCCATGCCAACGGCAATTTTCCGGCAGCCGACCCAGCCTTCCTGGCGGCTGGCGGCTTTGACGGCGACACGCTCCTGGCCGCGATCCGGGCCGCTCGCCCGGATGTCGATGCGCTGGTTCTGGAAAGGCTGCTGCCGGTTCTCGACGGCATCGCGAATCCGCTGCTGGCCCTGCCGCATTTCCCGAGTCCTAACATCTCGCTTGCGGTCAACCTCGAAGGCGGATTCGAGGCGCTGCTCTCGCGCGCCAGCGGCAAGCGCAAGAAGAAGAAGCACCGCTCGCAGACCCGCAAGTTCGAGGCTGCGGGAGGGTTTCGCCGCATCGAGGCCGGTACGCCGGACGAGGTGCTGCGACTGCTCGACGCCTTCTTCGCCATGAAGGAGTTCCGTTTCCGCAAGATGGGCGTCGCCAATGTGTTCCGCGACGCCGAGGTCCAAACCTTCTTCCGCTCGCTGTTCATGGATGCGCTGCGCGAAAGCCCGCCGCCTTTCTTGCTCCATGCGCTGGAGGTCGGCGGCACGCTGCGCGCCGTCACCGGATCGAGCCTCTCGGGTACGCGCCTCGTCTGCGAGTTCGGCGCGATCGCCGAGGACGAGCTTGCCCATGCAAGCCCCGGCGACTTCCTGTTCTTCGAAAACATAGGCGAAGCCTGCCGGCAGGGTCTGGAGGTGTTCGACTTCAGCGTCGGCGACGAGCCCTACAAGCGTCTGTGGTGCGATATCGAGACGCGCCATTTCGACGTGGTCGCGCCGCTCACCGCCAAGGGCGCGCTGCTCGCCCGCGGCCTGCGGCTCAAGACTGGCGTCAAGGCTTACGTCAAGAACAACCCGGTCGTCTGGAAGCTGGCCAAGCTGCTGCGCAGGAAAGCCGCCGGCCAGCCGCAGCCGGCGGGTGACGATTGAACCGTTTCAGGCCGCGGACCGGCCCGGTATCGGCGAGTCCGGCGAATTATGGTTGGCCGGCGACACCAGCATCACCCGGCCATAGCCACGCGCTTTCAGCGCCGCCGCCGTCGCCGCCGTCTCGTCGTCCGGATCGATCACGCTGACCATGATCTCGGTGCCGTCGGCGACGAGCCTGCGGATGCCCTCGGCATCCGACGCGCCGCATTCGACGACAACCACGTCATAGGCGGCCGTCAACGCCTGCATGATTGCCGGCAGCCGGTCGGCGGCCTTCATGGCGCGGACCGGATCGACGGTGCCGACAGGCATCACATGGCAATCCGAATAGTGATCGGTGTGGATGGCGTCGGTGAACTGCGCTTCCGAGGCGAGCAGGTTGGTGATGCCCGGCTTGGACACGCTGTCGAGCATGGGCCGCGACGCAGCGCCCGACGCCGTCAGGTCGAGCAGCAGGACACGCAAGCCCGCGTCGGCGACTTCGCGGGCGACCATGACGGCCGCAGCCGCGCCTTCGTCGCCTTCCGGCGAGACGAAGATCGCGCGTGTCGCACCGCCTGCGATCAGCATCTCGGCGGCACTTTCGACGCCGACTTCGTCAATGGCGAAAGGCTCTGTTTCCTCTGGTCCCGGAGCCGGCTTCCTGCTTGCGAACGGATTGCGCATGGTCGATTCCTCCCGGATTTCATCATGCTCGGCTTTGTCGTGTTCGTGCTCGCTGGCTTCGTCCGGATGGTCTTCGGTCGGCTGGCCCACGACCGCTTCATGCTTTGCCGCATCCATGATCCGCCTGTGCCTTGCCCAGGCCTCGCTGAAGGATTCGCGTTCGACCTTCATCTCCGGCAACGGCTCATGCTTGGCGGGTTCGATCGCGCCTGGCACGATGTCGGTGAAGACCGGGACGGCCACGGCCGGCCCGGACAGGTCCATCTCTTCGGCAAGCGCGGGCTTCGGCTCGACGGGAACAGCTGGGACTTCTTCCGCGGCGGCTGCGATCTCCGGCTCCGGCTCGATGGCAACCGACTCGCCGCCTGCCCGCTCGGTGACGACAGGCTCAATGGCGGCCGACTCCGCGCTCGCCGGCCCGTGTGGTTCTTCTCGCCCTGTCGCTTCAGCGGCAACTGGCTTGGCATGGGATTCTGCGGCTTCGGTGTCGTCCCGCAGCCGCGAGCCGGCAGCGGGGCGCATGGC
>JALYWP010000229.1 GCA_030852655.1 Pseudomonadota bacterium
CCCCGCTTCCGTCTCGGGAGGAGACTGTAGAATCAGGCCGCGGCCTTGGCCTCGATCTGCCTGGCCTTGCCGCCGTTCGCAATCTCGATCTTGCGCGGCTTCAGTTCCTCGGGAACAGAGCGCTTCAGATCGATGTGGAGCAGGCCGTTTTTCAGTTCGGCGCCCAGCACCTCGACATGGTCGGCAAGCTGGAAGCGGCGTTCGAAGCTGCGGGCGGCGATGCCGCGATAGAGCAGTTCGGAGCCTTGGCCGTCGGTCTCGTCCTTGCGCTCTCCCTTGACGGACAGAACGTTGCGGTGAGCCTCGATGGCGATGTCCTTCTCCGAGAAGCCGGCGACGGCCATGGAGATGCGGTAGGCGTCCTCGCCCGTGCGCTCGATGTTGTAGGGCGGATAGGTCTGGCCGCTGTCAGGCTGCGCGAGCGAGTCGAGCATCGTGAAGAGTCGGTCGAAGCCTACGGTCGAGCGGTAGAGCGGGGAAAAATCGACATGACGCATGGTTTGTTCTCCTGTTGAGCAACATGGTTTTGCGTGGTGACCCGATGCGGAACCCGGGTGTCAGCCCCATTGGCGTTCCGGCTGGATCAGCGGCCCCTTTTCCGGCGACCGCAGTAGTCATCTGGGAAACGAAAAACGGCATTTCAAGGCTTCTCGGCTCGTTCCATGCCCCAACCACGCACGGATCTCCGATGAACCTCAAATGAACGGCTGATTCGGGCCGCATTCAGGACGCTGGGTTCATTCTCCGCATCGTGACGAGCGATGCTTATACGAGCGGCATCGCGACGAGGCCGACCCGGGTGCAACGTCCCTTCCCCCGGATCGACAGGGGCCGGGAGATCGCTTGAAGCGGTCTTCCGGCCTTGCCTTTCGGCGGCGCCTGCCCGCTCTGTCCTTGCTTTCTCGTTTCGCGCTTTCTATCACCTGACGGCGCCAGATCGGCCACGGCGCACGACCCACCGACGCGAAAGCGCCTCATGACGGACGTCTTCAACGAAATTCCCAGCAATCCCGTGCCCGAGAAGGCGACAGGCGGCTATTTCGCCGGGTTCGACGGCAAGAAGCTGCGCTACGGGCGCTTTCCGGCGGTCGCCCGGCCCCTGAAAGGCACCGTGATCGTACTTTCCGGCCGCAACGAATGCATCGAGAAGTATTTCGAGACGGCCAGGAACCTGTCCGAGCGAGGCTTCACCACTGCGATCTTCGACTGGCGCGGCCAAGGCGGTTCCGAGCGGCTTCTGCGCGACCCGCAACGCGGCCATGTCAAGGATTTCTCCGACTATGTGAAGGACCTCGATCGCTTCTTCGAGGAGGTGGTCCTGCCGGATTGCCGCGGCCCCTATTATGTGCTTGGCCATTCCACCGGCTCGCTGATCGCGCTGCTTGCTACGCCCTCTCTGGTCAACCGGGTGCGCCGCATGGTGCTTGTCGCACCATTCTTCGCCTATACCGGCTTCCCTCTCTCCATGACCGCGATCAGCCGCATCGCAGGCGTCCTCTACTGGCTGGGATTGGGCCGCATGTATGGCGCCTGGGGCGCGCGCCCGCGCCGTTCGCCGCCCTTCGCCACCAACAAGCTGACCACCGACATCGGCCGATATCGCCGCAACATGGAAATCTACGAGAAATTCCCCAGGCTGGCGCTCGGCGGCCCGACCGTCGCGTGGATCCGCGCCGTCTGCAGGGCGGTCGACATCGTGCAGGATCCGGAATTCATCGCCAGGATCAACATACCGGTCATGTTTGTCGGCGCCGGCAATGACGAGGTCGTCTCGACGCGCGCCATCGCCGACTATGCGCGCCGCCTGCGCGGCGGCCAGATACTCACCATCGCCGGCGCCCGCCACGAACTCCTGCAGGAAGCCGACATCTTTCGCGAGCAACTTCTGGCCGCCTTCGACGCCTTCATTCCGGGTAATGACGACGGGATTTGAGGCAGTTCCGGTCCAAGCCGGAGAGCTGCGCTAGCCGACGGCGTCGCCACGCCCGGCATGGAGCACTTCGATCGCGGCGGCGTGCAGTTCGGGCGTTGCCGCGGCGATGATGCCACCGCCGTCTTCGGCGCGGCCGCCGTTCCACTCAGTGACCATGCCGCCAGCGGCCTCGATGATCGGGATCAGCGCAACGATGTCGTATGGCTGCAGCCCGACCTCCACGACGAGGTCGATATTGCCCGCTGCGAGCATCGCATAGGCATAGCAGTCGGTTCCGTAGCGGGCCAGGCGCACCGCCGTTTCCAGACGCTCGTAGGCGACGCGGCGGTCGCCCTGGAACAGCGACGGCGTCGTCGTGCAGAGCGTGGCGTCGCCGAGGGCAGTCGTCTTGCGTGTCGCCAGGCGCCGCCGCTTCCCGTCCCCGCGCCCCGGTCCCTCGTACCAGGCGCAGTTGCCGGTCGCATAGAACAGTTCGCCGATGAAGGGCTGCGCCATCATGCCGGCAACCGCGTCACCCTTGTGCGTCAGCCCGACAAGCGTGCCCCACAGCGGGACGCCCGAGATGAACGAGCGCGTGCCGTCGATCGGATCGATGACCCAGACGTGGTCGCTCGAAGCATTCTCCGAACCGAATTCCTCGCCGAGCAGGCCATGTCCGGGATGCTCGGACCGGATCAGCGCGCGGATCGCCTGCTCGGCCTCGCGGTCGGCTTCGGTGACGGGATCGAACCCGCCTTCCAGCTTGTTGGCGACGGCTCCGGCCTGCCGGAAGCGGGGCAGCGTCTCTGCCGCCGCGGCGGCTGCGATGCACCGAAAAAACTCAGCCGAAATCTCCAAGCCTGCCTCCCCAAGACCGCACTCCGGCCGACCGTCGGATAAGTAACTGATTCTGGTGGCGCCTTGAATTTGACATTGGAAGGCTTTCCCTCGCCTTTGCTTCAACTGTCAAAACTCGCGGCCGGCCATGAAATTGATGCAAAAATACAACTGTCATGCGTTTTGGACCGTTTTTTCCCTATAAATCAGACAAAAGCACTTCGGTAAATATTGACATTTGTGCAACGCACAATAACCTGTGTGTCGAACAGGCTGTCCTGTTCATGCCCTCCTTGGGCGTTTCCTCCCTAGACTTCGACCGCGTCGGAAACGGCGCGGTCTTTTTTCATCCGGCATTTCGCTCGCCTCCCCCGGTCCGTCTGGCGATACGATCCGACGCCGGTCCTACTCGGCAGCCAGCGGCCGGTCGAGGAAACTGTCGACGAAATCGTGATCCGGCATCGCCATCAGTGCAGCCGAGAACCGCGAGAGATCGTCCGCCAGCGCATCGAAGCCAGCGGTCTTGCGCAGCGTCCGCTCGTTCATGTAGAGGCCGCGGTTGATCTCGATCTGCAGCGCGTGCAGCCCGCGCGCCGGCCGACCGTAATGCTCGGTTATGAAGCCGCCAGCATAGGGCTTGTTGTGCGCCACCGTATAACCCATCGAGATCAGCAACCCGATGGCGGTCTCGGTCAGCGCCCGCGCAGTCGAAGCGCCGAAGCGGTCACCGATGATGAAGTCCGGCCTGACGCCCGGATCGCCGACGCGGATGCTTGCCGGCATCGAGTGGCAGTCGATCAGCACCGCATAGCCGAATTGCGAATGGGTGCGGGTCAGCAATCGCTTCAGCGTGTCGTGATAGGGCTTGTAGACCGTTTCGATGCGCGCCACGGCTTCCGCCAGCGGCAGCCGGCCGGAATAGATATCGAGCCCCTCCCCGACCAGCTTCGGCACGGTGCCGAGCCCCCCCGCCACACGCGCCGAACGGATGTTGGCAAAGGGCGGCACCGGCTCGGCGAACATCCTGGGGTCGAGTTCCCATGGCTCGCGGTTGACGTCGAGATAGGCACGCGGAAAGTTCGCCGCCAGCATCGGCGCGCCGAGCGGCACGGCAGCGCCGAAGAGTTCGTCGACGAAGCAGTCCTCCGAGCGGCGGATTGCCATGCGGTCGAGCCGCGTCAGCGCCAGGAACCGCTCGGGATAGTGATTGCCGCTGTGCGGTGAATTGAAGACGAACGGAGCGCGTTGCTCGGCGCTCTCGCGAATCTCGAAGGGCGGCACCGCCGAGAAATCGTCGGCCGGCTTCATGGCTCCAAGCTCAACAACAACATGCGGGCGAAACTGGCATTTGACGGGGCTTCTGTCCAGCGCCCGTAGGCGTTCTTCTCCGCGGTCTGTCGGTCTGGCGGCCATCGCGCCGGTCGACAACATTCACTTGATGTTTACCCTCCAGTCTTCATATACATCTTGGTTAACGGGCCTGACTGGGAGCGGGCTTGGCGGGTGATTCGGACGGATTGGCATGACACGCATACTGCTTGCGGAAGACGACGACGACATGCGTCGGTTTCTGGTCAAGGCGCTCGAACGCGCCGGTTACGACGTCAGCGATTTCGACAATGGCGCCAGCGCCTACGAGCGGCTGCGCGAGGAGCCGTTCTCGCTGCTCCTGACCGACATCGTCATGCCGGAGATGGATGGCATAGAACTCGCCCGCCGCGCCACCGAGATCGATCCCGATCTCAAGGTGATGTTCATCACAGGTTTCGCGGCAGTGGCGCTGAACCCCGATTCCAAGGCTCCCAAGGACGCCAAGATCCTGTCGAAACCCTTCCATCTGCGCGACCTCGTCAACGAGGTCGAGAAGATGTTGCAGGCCGCGTGAAAGCCTGGATTTTTCGTCGCAGCATAACAGCAGCATGCTTGCCAAACCGCTATTGACGCGCCCCGGCAAAAGTGGTGTATGCGCGGGCTTCGGATGGGCGTGTAGCTCAGCGGGAGAGCACTACGTTGACATCGTAGGGGTCACAGGTTCAATCCCTGTCACGCCCACCATCCGTTTCCCATCGTGATAGCCTGTTGTGTCTCAGGCTGTGTTGCCCTCCCGCATTACCCAGCATCGCCCACGATAAACCGCACCGAAAGGATGGGCGTTGCCAATGATCGCGGTGGCGCCACCGGGTATGATGTGCCGGGTGCATGCAACCGTGCAACAGCCACATGCATGGAAGCATTGAGCAGCGCCAGTCCTGAAACAAATCAGAGACGGGTCGTTCCGCGTCCGGATTGACCGGCGGCTCTACTTCTTGCCCTGAACCAGAAACGCAACCGTCGCCAGCACGACTGAGGCGATCATGATGAGGGTGGATATCGCATTGAGCTGCGGCGAGACGCCCTGCTTGATGAGCGAGTATATGTAGACCGGCAATGTCGTGGCGCCGCCGGAATTGAGCAGGTTGCTGGTGATGAAGTCGTCCATCGAGATGACGAAGGCGAGCATGGCGCCGCTGAACACGCCGGGCATGATGAGGGGGAGCGTGACGCGGCGAAACGCCGTCCAGCTCGACGCATAGAGATCGCGCGCGGCTTCCTCGAGATCGCTGTCCATGCCCTGCAGCCGCGCACGGATGGGCAGGAAGGCGAAGGGAATGCAGAACGTGGTGTGGGCGATGGTAAGCTTGAGAAGCCCGTTTGCGATGCCGAGTTCCGAAAAAAGAATGAGGACGGCCACGGCGACCACGATCTCGGGAAGCAAGAGCGGCAGGTTCACGATGGTTTCCGAAACGCGCCGGTAGCGCACCTGCCTGCCGCGGACCAGCACGAGGGCCGCCATCAGCGCGACGCAGGTCGCGATGGTCGTTGCGACGACGGCGACGAAGAGCGATGTCTTCACAGCGTTGAGCAGCGCCGTGTTGGACAGTGCGGCGGCGTACCAGTGCAGCGAGAAGCCGCCCCAGTTCGCGACAATGCGGTTGGCGTTGAACGAATAGAAGACGACCACCGCGATCGGCAAATAGAGATAGACGAAGAACAGCAGGCTGAACAGGCCGATGCCCGGGTAACGCCTGACGTCGGAGCCGGTGCTCATGCCATGAACTCCCTGCTTTCCTGGCGCGCGGCGCGCAGGCCGCGCCACAGGAGGAAGATCAGCACCGCCGACATCAGCACGATGGATATGGCCGCTCCCAGCGGCCAGTTGCGGGCCGGGCCGAACTGCATCTGGATGAGGTTGCCCATCATCATCGTCTTGCCGCCGCCGAGAATCATGGGTTCCAGCACCGCGCCCAGCGAGGGGACGAAGACGAGGATCGAGCCCGCCACCATTCCCGGCTGGCTGAGCGGCACGATGACGCGGCGCAGCGTCGTCCAGCGGCTGCCATAGAGGTCGTGCGAGGCCTCCACCAGCGCCGGATCGAGCTTCTCGATGGAAGCGAAGATGGGCAGGATCATCAGCGGGATATAACTGTAGACGAGGCCGATCAGCATGGCTGTGTTGCCATGGAGGAGGCTGTCCATGTCGTCGATCAGGCCGAGGAAGCGCAGCGTCTTCTCGATGACGCCGTCATTGCCGAGGATGATGATCCAGGAATAGACCCGCACGATCATCGACACCCAGAAGGGCAGAGTGACGAGATAGAGCATAAGCACCTTCAGCGAGGTCTTCTGCAGCGAGATGTAATAGGCGACCGGGAAGCTGAGCAGCAGGCAAATCAACGTCGTGACGGTGGAGAGGACGAGCGTGCGGCCGACGACGATGAGATATTGCGGGTTGAACTCGAGTTCGCCGGTCCAACCCTCGTTGAACAGGATCTGCCGGTAAGGCTCCAGCGTGAACACATAGTCGAAGCCGCCATAGGGGCCGCGCGTCGAGAACGAGACGACGACGATGATGCCGATGGGGATGATCAGCGTGCAAAGCATGATCAGATGCGTCGGCAACAGGCCGAGGAAGTTCCAGCCGAGGCCCCGCGCCGCCGGCTTCACGCGCCGAGAACCCTTGCGGAGTCGGCGGCGAAGCTGACCTTCACCGACTGGCCGACCTCGAACATCGCCTGGCGGGAGGCGTTGTTGCTCAGCGAGACGCGCAGGGTCGTCGTGCCGGCGTCCACGACGTAGTAGCTGTAGCCGCCGAGATAATTGGCGCCGACGATCGTGCCGTCGACCGCAAGCTGACCCTCGCGGGCCGGAAGGCTGATCTTTTCGGGCCGTATCGACATGACGGCGGGCTGCCCCTCCGCGACGTTTTTCTGGCGCGCTTCGAGCGTGATTCCGAGCGGCGTGCTGACGGTCGCGCGATCGCCGTCGACGGAAACGACCTGCGCTTCCAGGAAGTTCGTCTCGCCGATGAAGTCCGCCACGAAGCGGTTGGTGGGCTCCTCGTAGATTTCCGCCGGTGTTCCCAGTTGCTGGATCTCGCCATCGCCGAGCACGCAGATGCGGTCCGACATGTCGAGCGCCTCTTCCTGGTCGTGCGTGACGAACACGAAGGTGATGCCGGTCTGGCGCTGCAGCGTGCGCAACTCGTCGCGCATGGCCTGGCGCAGCTTCAGGTCAAGCGCGGAAAGAGGCTCGTCCAGCAGGAGGACCTCCGGCCCGGGCGCAAGCGCGCGGGCGAGCGCGATGCGCTGACGCTGGCCGCCCGACAGTTGCTGCGGCTTGCGCGAGGCGAACTGCTCCATATGGACGAGGCGCAGCATGTCGGCCACCCGCGCCTCGCGGCGCTGCTTGTCCCATCCGAGATTTTCCAGCCCGAATGCGATATTCTGCTCCAGCGTCATGTGGGGAAAGAGCGCGTAGCTCTGGAACACGGTATTGACGCGCCGCTTGTGCGGCGGCAGCCCCTGTATGTCGTTGCCGCGAAGCGCGATTTCGCCGGTGCTCGGTTGTTCGAAGCCCGCAATCATCCTGAGCAGCGTGGTCTTGCCGCAGCCGCTCGGCCCCAGCAGGGTGAAGAACTCGTTCTCATATATGTCGAAGGTGACGGGCTTGAGCGCCTGGAAATCGCCGAACGTCTTCGATACGCCCTTGATCTCCACCGCTTTCCCGAGCCGGGATGCGTCGACGCTGCTCATGGATTACGGAAAGCCCCTCAAAAAGCCGGCGTGGGCGGATAATAGACCGGCCGCCCCGAAATGGAAGCCGCGCCGCCCTGCAGGGACGACGCGGCGTTCGGAAACGTGACTACAGGTCAGCCCATTTGCCGTCGCGCACGACGTGCAAGTCGATGTCGACGGCCATGTTGGTCTGGCCGTTCTCGTCGAATGACACCTCGCCGAGAATGCCCTTGTGATTGATGTCGCGGATGGCCTTGCTCAGCGCTTCCTTGTCCTCGATGCCCTTTTCCTTGATGACCTCGAGAAGGATCTGCGCCGCTTCATAGGCATATTTGGCATAGGAGCCGGCGGGCTCGGCGAAGCCCTTGTCCTCATAGGCCTTCTCGAACGCTTCGAGCTCGGGGTTGGATTGCACCGACGGCGTGCCGACGATCGTTCCCTCGGCAGCCGCGCCGGCGATCTCGATGAATTTGGGATCGTAGATGCCGGAAATGCCGTACATGGGCAGGGAGCCCATGCCGAGGTCGGCCATCTGGCTGCGCACCAGCGCCGCTTCGGTGACCACCCCGCCGAAATAGATCGCATCCGGTTCCGCAGCCTTGGCGGTCGTCAGCATGGCGCGGAAATCGGTGGTGCCGACGGCTGCCGCGTCCGACGAGACGATCTCGCCGCCCGCTGCAGTGAAGAATTCGCCGAACCATTTGGTGTTCGCCGCTCCATAGTCGGTCGTGTCGGAGATGATGGCGATCTTCTTGACCTTGCCTTCCTTGACGATGGCGTCGGCCAGAGGCTTGTTCTCGTTGACGAGGGTGGGCGTGACGCGCGTCACGTTCGGCATGTTCTGCTCGGTGATCTTGGGGCTGACGGCGCCCCAGACGATGAACGGCATCTGCGCCCGGTTGAAGATCGGGATCGTGGCCAGTGCGACCGGGCTGTTCCAGTGACCGGTAGCCGCAATGACGGCCGGATCGTTGATGAGCTTCTGCGCCGCGGATACGCCCACGGCCGGATCGGACGCATCGTCGAGGACCACGGCCTCGACCTGATGCGGATAGCCGCTGGCATTGGCCTGCTCGACGGCGAGAAGGAAGCCGTTGCGTGCGCCGAGGCCCTGCTGCGCGTTGCCTCCGGAAAGCGGGCCGATGAAGCCGAGCTTGATCTGGTCTGCGTGGGCCTGAGCCATGCAAAGCGTCGCCGCGAGCAGGGATCCGGCGAAAATTGACGATGCCCGCTTGAGCGCGGTGCGCCTGTTGACCATGGTTCCACTCCAAATTCTTGTTCCGCCGCCGACGTGACGGCCCCGGTCGCCCTCTTGTGCCGACTGGACTACAGTCTATGGGCGGGCGCTAGCGCACGAAATTCGGAAATGACTATCCGTGACTTCGGAGATTCATTATGTGCGCGCCCGGGAGCCCCTGATAGGTCGTTGCTTTCAATCGAGGATGGCGGATGGCGGAACTGATTATCCAGCAGTCGGTGAACTGGATGACGCTCGGCTGCATCTATGCCTTGCTGGCCATCGGCTTCAGCCTGATCTTCGGAGTTCTTAACGTCATCCACTTTTCACACGGCGACGTCGCCATGACCGCCCCCTTTATTTCGCTGGCGGTGATGCAGGTGCTGGCGACTGCGATCGGCGCTTCCGGGCCCGTGTGGCTGGTGGCTGCCGTGCTTGCGGCGATCGTGATCGTCGGGCTGATCGGCATTGCGCTGGACAAGGTGGTCATCCGCCGGTTCCGTGACGCGCCGGCCATGATGGCGCTGGTCGCGACGGTCGCCCTGGGCATCGTGATCCGTGAATTGATACGGCATCTTTATCCGCAGGGCTCGAACCCGCACGCCTTTCCCCGCCTGGTGTCCGGCGTGGCTTTCGAGGTGGGCGCCGTGCAGGTAAACTGGTTCGCGCTGCTGGTCGTGGCGCTGACCGTCACGCTGGTCGCGCTGCTCTTCTTCTTCCTGAAGATGACGCCGCTCGGCCTGCGCATCCGGGCCGCCTCCGAGGATCGCATCGTGGCGCGCATGATGGGCATTCGCGACACGCGCGTCTTTCGCGCCACGTTCTTCATAGCCTCTGCGATCGGCGCGGTCGCCGGCCTGCTGTTTGCCAGCTACGCCGGCGTGACAAGGTTCGATTTCGGCATAATGGCAGGACTGCTGGGCTTCTCGGCCGCGGTGATCGGCGGGCTGGGGTCGATGCCGGGCGCCATCCTCGGCGGCCTCATCATAGCGGGGATCGAGGTGCTGTCGCAGACCTTCGTGCCCGACGGAGCATCCTACAGGCTCGTCTTCGTCTTCCTGCTGGTCATCGTCGTGCTGGTCTTCAAGCCGGCGGGGCTGCTCGGGCGCGTCGTCATGGAGAAGGTGTGACCATGCACGACGAGGCTCAGAACTCATCCCCTGCACTGGGGGCGGCCGTCGCGTTCACGGTGCTGGCGCAGCTCGGCGGCGCGGCGTTCCTCTATTTCGTGCTCAAGGCCGATGACGGCTGGCAGATCGTCGGCCTGCTGGCGCTGCTCGGCGGCGGCTTCTACCTGCTGGAACGGATGCCCTGGATAACCGACCATGCGATGGCAAGCATGAGCCGGGTTCCGCTGGTGACGCTTGCGACGGCGGCGCTGGTGGTGCTCGGCTTTCCCTTCCTCGTCGGCTCCAACACATACATCCTGCATCTGCTGATCATCGCGCAGCTTTACGCGGTGCTGGCGCTGGCGCTCAATTTCCAGCTCGGCAGCGCCAACATCCCCAACTTCGCGACCGGCGCGTCCTACGGTATCGGCGCCTATGTCTCGGCGCTCCTGGCGATCAATTTCGGACTGAGCTTCTGGCTGACGCTGCCGGTGGCGGCGCTGGCCGCGACGCTTTTCGGCTTCATCATCGGCATCCCCTCGATGCGCACGCGCGACACCTACCTGGCGCTGGTCACGATCGCCTTCGGCGTCGTCGTGCAGCAATTGCTGAACAATTTCGACTGGACGGGCGGCCCTAACGGCGTCGTCGGCATTCCGGCGCCCAGCCTGTTCGGGCACTCCTTCGCAGACCCGCTCGTCGTCTTCGGATGGAAGCTGCCGAGCCAGGCGAATTTCTACTATCTGTCGGCGGCGCTGGTCGTGGTGGCCATCGTCACGGCCCACCGGCTGCACAATTCCCGCATCGGGCTTGCCTGGAACGCGCTGCGCGCCGACGAGATCGCAGCGAAGGCGCAGGGTATCAACGTCGCCTGGTACAAGGTGCTGGCATTCGCGGTCGACGCGTTTCTCGCCGCCTTCGCAGGCACGATCTACGCCTTCTATGTCAGCTACATCTCGCCGGACAATTTCACCTTCCTGGTTTCCGTCACCATCATGACGATGGTCATCGTCGGCGGCATGGACAACATCTTCGGCGTCATCGTGGGAGCGTTCCTGCTGACCATCCTGCCGGAAAAGCTGCGCGCCTTTTCCGACTACCGGCTGCTCTTCTTCGGCGTGGTGATCATCGGCTTCCTGATGATCCGGCCGCAGGGCCTGTTCCCGCAGCGGCTGCGCCGTCATGGAGCCAGGCCGTGAGCGTGCTCCTGAATGTCGACAAGGCAACGATGCGCTTCGGCGGGCTGGTTGCGCTGAACGAGGTCAGCTTCACGCTCGAAAAGGGGGCGGTGCTGGCGGTGATCGGCCCGAACGGGGCCGGCAAGTCTACGCTGTTCAACGTCGTGACCGGCGTTTACCGGCCGACTTCTGGCCGCATCACCTTCGATGGCGCCGACATCACCGGGATGCCGTCCTATGAAGTAGTAGAGCGCGGCATCGGCCGGACATTCCAGTCGTCGCGGCTGTTCGGCGATCTCAGCGTGCTCGACAACGTCATCATCGGCATGCACACGCGAACCAGGACGGGGGTGCTCGACGCGCTGTTTCGGCCGGGCGCCTCGCGACGCGAGATGGCGGCCTGCGTCGAGAAGGCGGAAGCCCTGCTGAAGGGCGGTTCCGGCGATCTGTTCGAACAGCGCAACCGCCCGGCTGGCACGCTGGCGCAGGCCGACAGGCGCAGGCTGGAGATCGCCCGCGCGCTCGCCTCGCAGCCGAAGCTGCTGCTGCTCGACGAACCGTCCGTCGGCATGGACGAGACGGAAACCCAGGCGCTCATCGCCGACATTGCCCGGCTGCGCACGCAGTATCCGGACCTGTCCGTCATCCTGATCGAGCACGACATGCAGGTGGTCGAGGCTTTTCCCGACCATGTGATGTGCATCGACTACGGCACCCGCATCGCCGAGGGCACGTTCGCCGAGGTGCGGGTCGATCCGCGCGTTCAGGAAGCCTATCTCGGAAAGGCCACGGCCGATGCTTGAGCTGAAGGATGTGGACACCGCATACGGCGCCGTTCCCATGCTGCGCGGCCTTGATCTCAGCGTCCGCCGCGGCGAACTGGTCTGCATCCTCGGACCGAACGGCGCCGGCAAGACGACGACCTTCATGACCGTCTGCGGCGTGGTGCCAGCCTTGCGCGGCAAGGTCGAGGTGATGGGCAAGGACATGGCCAGGCTCGGCACCGAGAATCTCGCCGCGCTGGGCGTCGGCCTCGTGCCGGAGGGGCGCAGGCTGTTTCCCGGACTGACCGTGATCGAGAATTTGCGCCTCGGCTACGACGCGGTTTCCGGCCGGGGCCCGCATTTCGAAGTGCAACTCGACAGGATGTCGGACCTTTTCCCGCGCATCCGCGAGAGGCTGCGGCAGGTGGCCGGCACCCTGTCCGGCGGCGAGCAGGCGATGGTGGCCTTGGCTCGCGCCCTGATCGGCGAGCCGGCGTTCGTGGTGATGGACGAGCCTTCGCTCGGATTGTCGCCCAAGCTCATATCCGAATATTTCGAGATCACCCGGGAAATCCATCGGCGCGGCACCACCGTCCTGCTGATCGAGCAGAACGCCGAGATGGGCCTCGGCATCGCCGACCGGGGTTACGTGCTGGTCAAGGGCCGGGTGGCGCATGAGGGCAACGCGAAGGAGCTCTTGTCCTCCAAGGCCGCAAGGGGCCTCTACCTCTGACGAGGGCGTCTGAGCACTTGCGCCCGGGAGCTTGCCGGCAGTCAGCTTTTCCTAATCAGCACATCGGGTGAATCATATTTATCCCCTGTCCCGGTTTGCTATCGTCGCGTCCGGCAATCATCACAAAGGGGAATGGATACATGTCGAAGAACAAGCTGACGCAGGCGCTTGCCGGCGCATGCGCAATCGGTCTTGCATTGACCGCTTCCGCCAGCGCCGAAGGCAGCCTGTCGATCTATGCATGGGCCGACTCGATCGCGCCGGACGTGGTCGCGAAGTTCGAGAAGGAGACGGGCATCGACGTCACCATCGATGCCTTTTCGTCCAATGAAGACCTGCTGACCAAGCTTCAGGCCGGCTCGTCCGGCTACGACGTGGTGACCCCGTCGCAGCACTTCCTCAAGATCATGCTCGACAGCGGACTGCTGGAAGACATCAACGCCAGCGAGTTGCCCGCCTTCCAGCAGGTGCTGCCCGAGTGGCAGAAGCCCTGGTGGGATCCGACCGGGAACTACTCGATCCCGCTGGCCTACGGCAATGCCGGCTTCACGGTGAACCGCGACCAGTACAAGGGTCCGGTAGACAGCTGGAAGGTCTATTTCGAGCCGAGCCAGGAACTGCAGGGCAAGATCGCCAGCCTGGCGCAGGCCGACGAGGTGATCCCCGCCGCGCAGAACTATCTCGGCATCGAATATTGCAGCGAGGACCCGGCCGAGATGAAGCGGGTGCTGGACCTCTTGATGGCGCAGAAGCCTCATGTCGCGGTCTATTCGAGCGACAACATCGAGAACCGCATCGGCAGCGGCGAGGTCGCCGCGCACTTCTGGTGGGATGGCAACACGATGCGCGTGCGCCGCAACGACAAGGCGAACGTCGAATACGCCATGCCGAAGGAAGGCCTCGTCGGCTGGCTCGACTCCTTCGTCGTGCCGAAGGGCGCCGCCAACATCGAGAACGCCAAGAAGTTCATCAACTTCATGTCCGAGCTCGAGAACGCGACGGACCAGTACAACTATTACGGCCATTCCGCCCCGGTGAAGATCGACGAAAGCAAGGCGCTCTACAACAAGGAGAACGCGCCCGAGCTGTTCCCGACCGTACCGGTCAAGATGGGGCAGGCCTGCTCGCCGGCCGCACAGGAACTCGTCACCAAGGTCTGGACGCAGCTCCTCCAGTAACAACTGCCTGAAGGGCCGGGATGTCCGCATCCCGGCCCTTTTCACGTCTCGCCGCAGCCGCCGAGGGCCATGTCGTTGGATAGCTATGACTACATCATCATTGGCGCGGGCTCCGCGGGCTGCGTACTCGCCAACCGGCTGAGCGCCGACCCATCCGTCAAGGTTTGCCTGGTCGAAGGCGGCGGCAGCGACGAAAACATCCGCGTCAGGGTGCCCGCCGGCATCCTGTCGCTCTACGGCAACGCCAATTACGACTATTGCTATGCCGGCGTGCCGCAGCCTCATCTCAACAACCGCAGGATACCCGTCAATCGCGGCAAGGCGCTCGGCGGTTCCACCTCGATCAATTCGATGGTCTACATCCGCGGTTCCGCGCGCGACTACGACCAATGGGCCGAACTGGGCTGCGAGGGCTGGTCCTACGGCGACGTGCTGCCGGTGTTCAAGGCGCTCGAGCGCAATCTGGTCGGGCAGGACGCGCGCTATCACGGCACGCAGGGCGAATTGCTGGTCGACAGGCCGCGCGATCCCAACATCCTTTCGGAAATGTTCGTCAAGGCGGGCCGCCATGCCGGCATTCCCGCCAATGACGATTTCAACGCCGAGAGCCAGTTCGGCCTCGGTATCTACAACGTTACGCAGGACCGCGCGCAGCGCTTCAGCGCCTACACGGCTTTCGTCCGACCGGTGCTGGATCGTCCGAATTTGAAGGTGCTCAGCAAATGCGAAGTGATCGACCTTGTCCTCGCCGAAAGCAGGGCGACGGGCGTGCGCGTTCGTCTCGAGGGTGAAACGAAGACGATTTCGGCGGCCCGCGAGATCGTGCTGTCGGCGGGCGCGATCAACTCGCCCAAGCTGCTGATGGTTTCGGGCATAGGCCCTGCATCGGAGTTGCGCGAGATCGGGATCGAGCCGGTCGTCGATCTGCCGGGTGTCGGCAAGAACCTGCAGGACCATGTCGACGGCATGATCACCGTACGCTCGTCCAGCACCAAGACGCTCGGCCTGTCGCTCATGAACCTGCCGCGTATGCTGGCCGCGCCGTTCCAGTATTTCCTCGGCCGCAAGGGAATGCTGACGACCAATTACGTGGAGGCCGGCGGCTTCGCGAAGACGAGATATTCCGACGGCGAGCCCGACATCCAGTTCCATTTCGTGCCGGGCTATCGCAGCCATCGCGGCAGGCTGATCGAATACGGGCACGGCTATGCGATCCACACCTGCGTGCTGAGGCCCAGGAGCGTCGGCGAAATCCGCCTGTCGAAGGACGCCTCGCGGCGCGATCTTCTCATCGATCATCGTTTCTTTTCCGACGAACAAGACGCGAAGGTGCTGGTCGAGGGGATCAAGGTGGCGCGAAGCATCTTCGCCTCGCCCGAATTCGACGCGATACGCGGCGTCGAGATGCTGCCGGGCAAGGACGTGCGGACCGACGACGAAATTCTCGCCTATCTGCGCGCCGAGGCGCTGACGGTCTATCATCCCGTCGGCACCTGCAAGATGGGCACCGACGCCATGGCGGTCGTCGATCCGGGCACGCTGAAGGTGCGCGGCGTGGAGGGATTGCGTGTCGCCGACGCCTCCGTCATGCCAAAGCTGATCAGCGGCAACACCAACGCGCCGACCATGATGATCGGCCAGCGCGCAGCGGAGATGATCCTCAAGGCATAGAACTGCGGACGGTGCTTTCGGCCCTCGCAAGGGAAGCCGCGGCGCTGGTTCCCCGGAATTGCTTATTCCGCAGCCAGCGCGGTGACCTCTCGCCGGAACGGCAGGGCGTCTCCTATATCCGGCTCGTCCAGTTCGCGTGCGAAGCGATGGCCCGCATAGGTCGCCCAGGCGATCGGGCCGGGCGCCTCGGCATCGCCGATCACCTTGATCGAACGGATGCCGTTATCGGCCCATTCACCCTGCCGGGCCTTCAGTTCCTGCCACAGGCCGTCGTCCTGGCTGCGCGACGTCACCAGCACGACCGCGTCGGCCGGCATCGTCTGTTCCGTTCCGGTGTAGGCGCAGGCGGTGACGACGCCGTCGCCGAGGATGCGGACGACAGGGCGGTTGAGGACGATCTCGACGCCCGCCTCGACGAGGCGGCGATGGATTGCCACCTGCTCCAGCGTGTTACGCGTCCAGTCGGAGACATAGGCGGAGGATGTGACCAGCGTGACCCTGGCGCCCTGCCGCGCCATCAGTTCCGCGAGCACGCCGCCCATATAGTAATGATCGTCGTCGAACAGCACGACATTGCCGCCGGGCACATTGCCGGCCATGAGGTCGTCGGGCGTGTAGGTCGGCATCGCCGGATCGATCGGCATCGCGACCACATGGGCGCGCGCGACGCCGTCGCGACGCCATGTGGACCCGGTGGCGACAGCCACGTTCTGGAAGCCGAAGCCAAGGATGTCGTCGGCCGAGAGCCGGCTGTCGAAATAGACGTCGACATTGGGCATCTGGCCGATCTGGTACTGGCGATAGTCGCGTACGCGGCCCCATGCGGAAAGCCCCGGCAAAAGGCATTCGCGCGCCACCCGCCCGCCAAGCTCGGTGCCGGCTTCCGCGAGCGCGACCTGGTAGCCGCGCCGACCGAGCGCACGGGCGGCTTCAAGTCCGGCGGGGCCTGCGCCGACGATCAGCACGCTCTCGCTGTCGCCCTTCGCCTGCATCCGCTCCGGATGCCAGCCCTTGCGCCATTCTTCCATGAAGGTCGGGTTCTGCGTGCAGCGCGAGATCGACATGGTCATGTCGCCGGTGATGCAGATGTTGCAGCCGATGCATTCGCGAATGTCCTCGATGCGCCCTTCCTCGACCTTCTTCGGCAGGAAGGGATCGGCAATGGAGGGGCGCGCGCAGCCGATGAAATCGAGTGTACCGGAGCGGATCATCCGCGCCATCACGTCTGGCGAAGTGAAACGCCCGACGCCGACGACCGGTTTTGTCGTCAGCTTCTTGATGCCCGACACCAGGCTTTCCTGCGCCGCCTCCTCCTTGAAGCGCGACGGGCCGGAGCAGTCCTCCCATGCGCCATGCGCCAGGTCCCACAAATCCGGCAGGTCGGCATGCATTTCGATCATGTCGCGCACTTCGGCATTGGCGAAGCCTAGTTCGCCGACCATCTCGTCGAGCGACAGGCGCAGTGTGAGCCCGCAAGTGTCGCCAATCGCATCGCGGCCTTCTTCGATCAGTTCGCGCATGAGGCGCGAGCGGTTCTCGAGCGAGCCGCCATATTCGTCGGTGCGCTGGTTGGTGGCGGTGGACAGGAAGTGCTGGATGATGCCGAAGCCGTGCGCCCCGTAGAGGCAGACGAGATCGAACCCGGCGTGCTTTGCTCGCAGGAAGGCGTTGCGGTGCCAGCGGCGCAGGTCGCGTATGTCCTGCTTGTCCATCGCGCGCGCCTGCACGGGATCGTTGGTGAAGGTGCGGATAGGCAGGGCGGAGGGCCCGCGCGGCACTTCCTTCGTGTAAAGATTGGGGCCGTTGATGCCGGAATAGGCAAGCTGGATGCCGGCGAGCGCGCCGTGCTGGTGCATCGCCTTCGCCATCCTGGCGAGTGCCGGGATGTCGGCGTCGTCCCACAGCCGCAACTCGATGAAAGGCGTGATCTCCGAGGTGTGATGCATCTCGGTCTGCTCGGTGAAGATGACGCCCCAGCCGCCCTCGGACTTGATGCGGCGCATCTCCGCCGCGGCGGACGGGTCGCGGTAGCCGCCGCCATTGCAATGAGGCACCTGATAGAAGCGGTTCCTGGCCGTTACCGGGCCGATCTTCATTGGCTCGAACAGGATGTCGTAGCGTGGGTCGCGCATTCTAGATCCCCTTCCTGCGACCGCCTGACGTAGTCCCCCGGTCGGTCTGGCCCTCGGCCATTGGGTTGGTGTCGTATGCCAGTCATAATTCGAAGCGCGACCCGAAAAACGACTGATTTCCTTTCCCACCGATTAGGAACCGCCTAACGGGAAGATGGAAAATGCGAACTCGTCCATCGAGGGATGGGGTGGTATCTAGCGCCGACTCCAAAGGCAGGCTTCGACATGAACACTATCGCGATTCTCGAAAAGCTGATCAGCTTCCCCACCGTAAGCCGCGACTCCAATCTCGACCTCATCCGCTTCGTCGTCGACCTGCTCGCGGCCCACGGCATCGAATGCCGGGTTATACCGAGCGATGACGGCCACAAGGCAAACCTCTTTGCCACTGTCGGTCCGGCCGATCTTCCCGGCGTGATGCTGTCGGGTCACAGCGACGTGGTGCCGGTGGACGGGCAGGACTGGACGCTGCCGCCCTTCGCCATGACCGAGCGCGACGGTAAGCTTTTCGGGCGCGGCGCGGCAGACATGAAGGGCTTCATCGCCTCGGCGCTTTCGGCCTGCATCGCCGCTTCGAAGATGGAACTGCGCACCCCTCTGCATCTGGCGCTGTCCTATGACGAGGAACTCGGCTGCATCGGCGTGCACAGCCTGATCGACATGTTGAGGAGTTCTCCGCAAAAGCCGCTGCTATGCATCGTCGGCGAGCCGACCAGCATGCAGGTTGCCACCGGCCACAAGGGCAAGATCGGCGCGCGCGCCTTCTGCCGCGGTCGGGAAGGCCATTCCGCGCTGGCGCCGCTGGCGCTGAATGCGATCCATCTTGGCTGCGATTTCGTCGCAGCGCTGCGGCGTGAACAGGAACGGCTCGCCACGGAAGGCGCGTGTGACGGCGACTACGACATCCCCTACACGACCGTGCATGTCGGCAAGATGAATGCCGGAGTGGCGCTGAACATCGTGCCCAATCTCTGTCAGCTCGATTTCGAGATCCGCAACGTGGCGGCTGAGAATGCGCAAGACATCCTCGATCGGCTGCGCGCCGAGGCCGCGCGTATCGTCGAGGACGCCCGGTCGATCGCGCCCGAGGCGGCCATCAATATCGAGGTCTTCAACACCTATCCCGGCCTCGATACGCCGGCCGTGTCGCAGGCAGTGACCTTCGTGAAATCGCTGACCGGGGCGAACGGCACCATCAAGGTCGCCTTCGGAACCGAAGGCGGCCTGTTCAGCCGCGAGGTCGGCACACCGACCGTGGTCTGTGGCCCGGGCTCGATGGCGCAGGGCCACAAGCCGGACGAGTTCGTCTCTATCGAGCAGTTAGAGCGTTGCGACCGGATGCTGGAGAAGCTGCTGCACCGCCTGACGGAGCCTTCGCCGCTTTCGGCTTGACCTTCCGGTCCTCCGTAACGACGCGTTCGGTGCCGAAGACGCCCTGTTCGACGACGAATCTGCGGCAATGGTCGATGAAGGCCTGGATCGTCTGCGTGCGGTGTTCGGCTTGCGGCAGCGCCGCCCCGAGGACGAGTGGCCGCAGATCGCCTTCGAGCGGGACGAAGGCCATCGGCTTCCCGTCCGGCGCCAGCGTGTTCAGCGGCCGCATATTGGCGATGCCGTAGCCGAAACCGTTCGCAACCATGGAACGCATCACCGCGATGTCGCCGGTGCGCTCGGCGATGTTGGGCTGCACGCCGCGCTGGTGGAAGGCGGAAAGGAAATATTCGCGACTGAACGGCAGGTCGAGCAGGACCATGGGCTCGTCGGCGAGTTCTTCCGGCGTGATGGAGTCCTTGTTGGCGAACTTGTGGTCATGCGCCAGCATCACATAGGCCGGCACTTCCATCAGCGGCTCGAATGTCAGGTCCTGCGACAGATCGAGGTCGTAGGTCAGCGCGACATCGATCTCGCCGCGCTGGAGCATCGCCAGCAACTGACCCTGATTGCGCTCGAACTGCCTGATGCGCACGTCGGGATAGGCGCGCTCGAACTTCATGCGCAGCGCCGGCAGGACGATCTGGGCGAAGGTCAGCAGGCAGCCGATGGCAAGCGGCCCGCGCACCTTGTTGGCGATGTCGCCGGCGATGTCGTGCAGCGCGTCGGCGCTGGCCAGCAACTTCGTTGCTTCCTTCAGGAAAACCCGCCCGCCGGCGGTGAGCGACAGGCCATGCGAATGCTTGCGCACGAAAAGCTGGACGCCGAACTCGGCTTCGAGCTGGGCGATGGAGGCAGATATGGACGGCGGCGACACGTTTACCTGCTCGGCGGCCCTGGCAATGGAGCCGGCTTCGCCTACGGCAACGAAATACTCAAGCTGTCTGAGCGTAAAGCGTAAGGGCATGGGCGGCTATGTTGCTTTTTTGATCGTGCAGATCAAGCCGCCCGCATGGGGCCTAGGACAGGCCCTGCCCTCAGTACTTTATCCAGGTGGTCTTGAGTGCGGTGTACTTGTCGAAGGAATGCAACGAGAGGTCGCGCCCGAAACCGGATTGCTTGACGCCGCCAAACGGCGTCATGGGGCTCAGCGCGTCGACCGTGTTGACAGAGACGGTTCCCGCGCGCAGGCGGCCCGAGACCCGGTGCGCACGCGACAGGCTGTCGGTCCAGAGCGATGCGGCCAGTCCGTAGATACTGTCATTGGCAATGCGGATCGCTTCTTCCTCGTCGTCGAACGGAATGACCGCGAGTACCGGCCCGAATATCTCGTCGCGCGCAAGCGGATCGCCATGCGCGACATTGTCGAAGATGGTCGGCTGGACGAAGCTGCCGCGCCCGTTGATGCGGACCTGCTCGCCGCCGCAGACCAGACGGGCCGATTTCTTGCCGGCATCGATGAAGCGCATGACGTTCGCCGTGTGGCTGGCGTCCACCATCGCGCCCATTTTCGAGGCGGGGTCGAGCGGGTCGCCGGGCTGGGTGGTTGCGGCACGCGCGATAAGCTTCTCGACAAGCGCATCCTTGATGTCGCGCTGCACGAGCAGCCGGGAATTCGCGGAGCAGATTTCGCCCTGGTTGAAGAAGATGCCGAAGGCTGCCATGTCGGCTGCCGCGTCGAGGTCGGAACAGTCGGAGAAGACCAGATTGGGGCTCTTGCCGCCGGTCTCCAGCCAGACCTGCTTCATGTTGGACTGACCGGAATATTGCAGGAACAGCTTGCCGACGGCCGTCGATCCCGTGAAGGCGAGGCAATCCACGTCCATGTGACGGCCAAGCGCCTGGCCAGCCGTTTCGCCGAGGCCGGGAACGACGTTGAGCACGCCGGCGGGCAAGCCCGCCTCCATCGCCAGTTCGGCAAGGCGCAGCGCCGAGAATGGCGACTGCTCGGCAGGCTTGAGCACGACCGAGTTGCCCGCGGCCAATGCCGGAGCGCATTTCCAGGTGGCCATGTCGAGCGGGAAGTTCCACGGCACCACCGCGCCGACCACGCCGAGCGGCTCGCGCCGAACCAGCACGAGATTGCCTTCGGCCGCCGGTGCCACCTCGTCATAGATCTTGTCGATGGCTTCGGCATACCACTGGAAGATGGCGGCCGAACCCGGCACGTCCACCGTGACGGCATCGTTGACGAGCTTGCCCATGTCGAGCGATTCCAGCAGCGCCAGTTCGTGCAGGTTCTCCCGTAGCAGCTCGGCCAGCCGCAGCAGCACGTCCTTGCGATGAGAGGGGCTGGCGCGCGACCATGCGCCGGATTCGAAGCTGCGCCGTGCGGCGGTGACCGCAAGGTCGATATCCTCCTCGCCGCAGGAGGCGACCTCGGCGAGCGTCTCGCCGGTTGCCGGATTGACGCTGGCGAAGGTGCGCCCCGAGCGCGCCGGGACGGTCTTGCCATCGATGAAAGCCTTGTCGGGGAAGCGAACCGCCGAGGCTTTCGCGATCCAGTCCTTGTGGCCGAGTTGGGTCATGGCGCGCTGCTCCTGCTCTGTTCGTTTGTTCGTCGGCGCTATTCGTCGACGCTATTCGTCACCCGGCACGCCGTAGCTCGGCGCGTCCGACGGGTTGATTGCCCGCGTCACATAGGCGTCGAGCTGGGGCTTGTAGAGTTCCCAGAGCGCAGCCAGTTGCTCTATGGGGCAGTCCTCGGTCCAGTCGCAGCGCAGGTCGGCGACGGGCCAGGCCACCTCGCGCACCAGCTTCATGCCCGCCGAATGGACGGGGCCGGCCTCGCCGCCGGCCTTGAGGGCGGCCTGCATCGTGGCGATGATACGGTCTCCGAGATGCCCCTCCGTGGACAGGAACGCGTTGACCATCGCTTGGGGTACGCCGTCATTGGCAAGCAGATTGCCGCCGCAGGCGACATTCTCGCCCAGCGCCTGCGACCAGATCCCGAGTGCGTTGGGCCCGGAATGGATCGCGGCATGCCCGCTTGCGTCGACCGCCAGCACCTGCCGGTAGTCGGGATGTGCGGCCGTACGCTTCAATATGGCGATGGTCTCGGGGGCGGATGCGCCGCGCGCCATCAATTCGAGCCCGCGCGTGCCCAGCGTCGGATCGGTGATGTTCTGGCTGGCGACGGCGCCGACGCCGGCCTGCGCGTAGGCGCAGCGCGCAGCAACCGCCGGCGACGACGACGAAACGGCAACCCCGAACATGCCGGTCCTGGCGCAGCGTGCAACGATGGAGAAGGTCATGCCGATCAGTCCGGAATGACCGCGGTGCCGTCGATCTCGACCAGCCAGTCGGGACGCGCCAGCGCCTGCACCACGATGCCCGTCGAGACCGGATGAACGCCTTTCAGATACTCGCCCATGGTGCGGTAGACGGCCTCGCGATGGCGCACGTCGGTGATGTAGACCACCACCTTGACCAGATGCTCCATCGTGCCGCCGCACTCCTCGATCAGCTGCTTGATATTCTGCATGACCTTATGGGTCTGCTCGGCGGGATCGTGGCTGTCGATGTTCCTGGCGGTGTCGAGGTCCTGCGGGCACTGGCCGCGCAGATAGACCGTCCTGCCCCCGCGCGTCACCACGGCCTGGCACAGATCATTGTCGAGCTTCTGCTCGGGATAGGTGTCCTTGGTGTTGAACTTGCGAATTCTCGTATGCGCCATCGTGGTCTCCGTTGCGCGATGATGTCACTGGCCCGCGCCGGCCTGGAAGAACAGTCCTCTCGTCCGTGCGTTCAGGCGTCCTGTAATTCGCGCTTCGCCGCCGCATGATAGTCGAGATATTTGCGCTGCGTGGTGATGTGGTCGGCCACATGCTTGGCATCGTGCCACACCCCCCAGATGAAGGTGGAGCCCCGGCGCGACTGCCACGGCAGCCCTAGGAAATAGATGCCGGGCTCGGTCGAGACGCCGCGCTGGTGCTTTGGCTTTCCCCTATCGTCGAGCACGTCGACCTTGAGCCAGCTGTAATCGGTCGAAAAGCCGGTCGCCCAGATGATGGAGGTGACACCGGCCTCGGCGAGGTCCAGTTCGAGAACGGGATTGGTGACGCAGTCCGGATCGGGTTCCACCTTGCGGGCTTCCGGCTCTTCGGGCAGGTCGATGCCGTTGCGCGCCACATAAGCGTCGGCTTCGTCGAGCAGCGACCTGTAGTTGGCGTCGCCCCTGTCGAGGTTCTCGACCAGATCCGGGGCGAAAGACATGACGCCGTCCCGGTAGGATTGAGTCCGGCCGACAAGGATCATGCCCTGCCGCGCCAGCCTGCGGAAATCGATCGTCTCGCCGCCGCGCGCGCCGCTGACCGCTATGGTGACGTGCTCGGTACCCGGCGTCGGGGCCGACATGTCCCATTTCCCGAGGACGCCGAGCCACCAGCAGAAATCGCGGCCGCGGTAGGCGCGAGGCGGGCGGTCGTGCGGGCCCACCGACAGATAGACGCGCTTGCCGGCCCGCATCAGTTCATCGGCGATCTGTGTTCCTGACGATCCTGCCCCGACCACCAGAACCGCGCCGTCGGGCAACTGGCCTGGATTACGGTAGGCGCTGGAATGGATCTGCATGATGCCGGAGTTTTCCGGAACGACAGTCGGGATGACCGGCTTCTGGAAGGCGCCGGTGGCGACGACGACATTGTCGGCCTCCACCACGCCCTGCGAGGTCTCGACACGGAAGCCGCGGCGGCCAGACAGCCTGCGGACCTCCCTGACCTCGACGCCGGTGCGGATCGGCGCATCGATTTTCCTGGCATAGGCGACGAAATAATCGGCGACGTCCTCCTTGGCGACGAAGTCGTCGGGGCCGGCGCCGGGGAATTCCATGCCTGGAAAGCGGTCGTGCCAGGCCGGGCCGTTCGCGACCAGCGAATCCCAACGCTCGGTGCGCCACCGCTCGGCAATCCGCTTACGCTCCAGCACGAGATGAGGCACGCCCGACTTGCCCAGGTGCTCGCTCATAGCCACGCCCGCCTGGCCTGCGCCAACCACGAGGGTGTCTATCTTTTCCACTGACATGCAACGTCCCTTTCTGGCTCTCAGGGTAGACTGGGGCTCCGACGTAGGTCCGAGCCGAGCTTTACCGGAGGGGATGGAATGCTGAAATTACGATTTCATGTCGTAGTGGTTAGCTTGTCCCTAAACGCGGGACCGGCCCGACAGCCGAGACCTATGCGCGACCGGATGCCTGTTCTGCGACCCAGATGTTTCCGCCCAGAAATACGGCATCGTATACGGCACGGCCGACAGCCGCTCCCACATCGGTATGCAGGCCCGCGAACTGTTCGGCCCGCATGCCCGCCCGCATGCTCGCGGGCGCTGCGACGACAATGCAATCGGTGCCCGTGCCGGTCGCGACTTCGCCATGCGGCTTCCATCCGAGGTCGACGACCGCAACCGTACGCGCCTGCGCTGCGATCGAAATCGCTTCCACGAGCGCTGCCTGCGACAGCGGCCGGTCGACATGCACGAGCAGATTGATCGTTCCCGCGCCGCCATGAGGCGAGGGCGTCGCGCCGACGCGCCCAGCGTTTCCAAGTCCCACGGTGGCAAGGCAGGTGGCGGTGGCGGGCCCGGCCGAGGCCTCCGCCAGGTGATGGTTGCGAATATCGCGCGAGGTCATGAGGTGCACCGCGTCTTCCAATCCCGCGGCCGACATCCGCTCCCTCAGCAGCCGGACCGGATCGATGCCAAGAGGCAAGTCGTCATCTCTCACATGCAGCCACGCGACGCTGTTGGCCGTGGTGAAGCCCGGCCGGGTGAGAGACCAACTCAGCATCGCCTGCGGCTGCCCGAATTCAGCTATGAGGATGGGACTGTCGCAGCGGATCGAAAGGGCTTTCATCCGGCGATGTCTCACATGGCCGGATTCCGTCCGCAAGTCTGCCCGGAAGCTTCTAGAGCAAGTCGGGTTCAGGATGGCGGTGCGCAAGTGGATGGGCGGGAACTCACCGTTGACAGGGCCTCGCTTCCATCGGTATGGATTCACGTTGGAGCCGGTTCCGTCGCGAGACGGACGAAGAGGGAACACGGTGAGGCTGACGTTCAGCCAAATCCGCGACTGCCCCCGCAACTGTAACCGTAGAGCTTCCAGCCAGATGCCACTGATCTGCTTCGGCCGATCGGGAAGGCGGATGGAGGCGACGACACGGAAGTCAGGAGACCTGCCTGTTCCAGTCACCCATGCTTGACCACGAGGGGTGGTCAGGCGCGGCCGTCCGTTGCGGTGACACTGAAGGAGTGTTGCCGCATGGCGGGTGGATCGCGGGTCTCATATCCGGAACTCCCTGCAACCTGGTCCGCCAGCGGTTTGTCGAAAACGGCGCCACATCTCGCGCCATCGAACCGTCGGGGGCTGACTTGAAAAGACTTTTTGCTGCAATTTGCACGCTATCGGTGGCCGCTTCAGGCCAGTCGCTGGCGCAGGACGAGAATGTTTCCGAGCCAACCGTTCTCGACCGGCTGGTCATCACGACTCCGCTGAGGCGGGAAAGCGCGCTGGAGCGCTCGACCTCCTCGGTGACCGTCATCGATGAAGAAGACATCCGCAAATCGGCCGCCCCGGACCTGCCGTCGCTGCTGAAATTCTACACCGGCGTGTCCGTGACCGCCGATGGCGGCAGGGGAGCGAATGCCGCAGTTTCCCTGCGCGGAACCAAGGCCAGCCAGACGCTCGTCCTGATCAACGGCGTGCGCATCGCCTCGGCCACCAGCGGCAGCACATCCATCTTCAACATCCCGCTCGACTCGATCGAACGCGTCGAGATCGCCAAGGGCGCGCATTCGGCGCAGTACGGCTCCGAGGCGATCGGCGGCGTCATCAACATCGTCACCAGGCAGGGCGGCGCCTGCGCCGACGGCCGCAGCGCCTGCGGCACCGCCACGGTCGGCGTCATGCATCCATGGGGCGGATACGCCTCCGCCAACGTGCAGGGCGAGAAGGACGGCCTGACCTATTCGGCCGGCGGCAGCATCCTGGGCACGCGCGGCTACGATTTCACCATGCCATATGCCCCATGGGGCATCCACGAACCCGGCGACGATGGATTCCATCAGGGCTCACTGCATTTCTCGCTGGCAAAGGAATTCGACTGGGGCAGGCTCTACGGCGACGGATTGTTTGCCCGCGGCAGGACCGAATACGACAATCTGTTTCCCTTCGACAACGAGCAGGACACGACCACCTTTGCCGGCAAGGTCGGTACGCATATCGACCATTCCGCAGACTGGTCGTCGACCGTCGAGCTTTACTCCGGAATCGACAGGCAGACCAATTTCCGCGAGGGGCAGCCCAACGACAGCCGCTTCGACACCGCGCGCTACGGCGCCTTCGCCTCTACCGAGAAGAGTTTCGAGATCGGCGGCGTGACCAATGTGCTGACCGGCGGCGTCGAATCCTATCGCGAGACGGTGGACGGGACCGTCGACTACGAGGTCGATGCCCGCACCATCTCGTCGGTGTTCGCACAATATTCGGCCGAGTATGATGCGCTCACTCTCGACAGCGGTATCCGTTACGATCACAACAGCCAGTTCGGCGGCGTGACCACCTACAATATCGGCGCCAGCTACGAGGTCACGCCTGACATCACGCTGCGATCTTCCTATGCGACCGGATACAGGGCGCCGACATTCAACGATCTCTACTATCCGTCGACTCCCGGCTTTCCGCCGGCCTCGAACCCGAACCTGAAACCGGAGAAATCGCGATCCTGGGAGGCCGGGGTCAACTGGCGGATAGGCGCGGACACGACGGTGGACCTGGCAGTCTACCGGACGTTCCTGACCGACGCGATCACGCTCAATCAGGACTTCACGCCCATCAATGTGGGCCGCGCCGAGATCACCGGCTTCGAGGCCCAATTGTCCCATCGATTCTCGGACGCATGGAATGGCAGCGCCGCGCTCGACCTGCGCCGGCCGATCGACCTCACGACGGGCCGCTACCTGACCCACAGCGACCGCTTCAAGGCGACGGCCGAACTCACCTACAGCCTCAGCGAGCAGTGGCAGCTTACCGGCAGGGTGCTCTATGGCGGCAGCCGCTACATCTACAACCCGGCTCAGGAAAAGCTGCCGGACTATGTGACCGCCGATTTCACCGCGCTCTATTCGATCGACGAAAACTCACGGCTGAAGATCGCCGTCGAGAATATCTTCGACGAGCAGTATGAGACCAACTACGGCTACCGGGCGCCCGGAAGGACTTTCGACCTGAGCTTCACGCGGGCGTTTTGACGGAACATGAACAGGGCTGCGCCATTGGCGGCGGCCTTGAAAGGACGACCATGCCGGAGACACGGAAGGGAAGCATACCGCTCGCTGCGATGTCAGCGATGCTGGCATTCGTTCATCCGGCATTTCCGGCCGCTGCGGAGCCCGTGCCGCGTCGTGTCGTCTCCATGAATCTGTGCACCGACCAGATGGCCATGCTGGTTGCGGCACCGGGCCAGCTTTATTCCGTTTCCCATCTGGCCGCCGATCCTGTTTCCTCGGTGCTTGCGTCAGAGGCCGGTATTTACGCCGTCAATCACGGGTTGGCCGAGGAAATCTTTCTCATGCAGCCGGACCTCGTGCTGGCCGGCACTTACATGAGCAGCGCGACGGTCGAGCTTCTGCGGAAGCTGGGCATCACGGTGGAAGAATTCGCGCCGGAAGATTCATTCGACGACATCCGCGACAATCTCAGGCGCATGGGCGAATTGCTGGGCCAGCCACGGCGCGCCGAGGCGCTGGTCGCCGATCTCGACCGGCAACTCGCGGCCGTCCGGGCCGATGGCCATGGCGGCATGACTGCCGCGCCCTATTACGCCAACAGCTACACTTCGGGCGGTGGCACGCTGGTCGATGCAGTGATCTCGCTGGCCGGCCTCGCCAACATCGCGACCGAACTTGGCTACTCCGGCATGACGCGCCTCCCTCTGGAGCTTCTCGTGCTTTCTGATCCGGATATCCTCGTCACCGCCGACCGCGCCTACGCGGCGCCGGCGCTGGCGCAGCAAGGCTTCGAGCATCCGGCTTTCCGGGCGCAGGCGGAGCGAAGCAGCGAGATCGACATCGCCTCCCGCTACACAATCTGCGGCGCACCGTTCACCGCCGAGGCGGTGCGCCTGCTTTCCGACGGTGCGGATACCCGCAAGGCGGCTCCCCGATGAGCGAAACCCGGCGCTACCATTTCACGCTCTGGCTGCTTGGTCTGGCGACGCTGCTTCTTTTCTGCCTGTCGCTCCTGGTGGGGCCGTCCGGCCTCGGGCTCGCCGACAGCCTGATGGCGCTGTTTTCGGAACGACGCGACGCGATCGCGCTGATCATGCAGGAAATCCGGCTGCCGCGCGCGCTGCTCGGCCTTACGATCGGCGCGACGCTCGGCCTGTCGGGCGCGGTCTTGCAGGGTTATCTTCGAAACCCGCTGGCCGAGCCGGCGCTGATCGGCGTCAGCGCCTCGGCCTCGCTCGGCGCCGTACTCGCGATCTATACGGGATTGAGCACGGTGTTCCCGCTCGCCCTTCCGCTGGCCGCACTTGCGGCATCGGTGATAGCCGTGGTCATCGTCCAGGCGATGGCCGGCGCTCGCGGCAGCGTGCTTACCCTGATCCTTGCCGGCGTCGCCGTCTCGAGCCTTGCAGGCGCCATGACGTCGCTTGTGCTGAACCTGTCGCCCAATCCCTTCGCCGCTCTCGAGATCATGTTCTGGATGCTCGGCTCGCTGACCGATCGATCGATGACGCATGTGTGGCTGGCCCTGCCTTTCATGCTGGCGGGCTGGACCATGCTGCTGACGCTCGGGCGCGCGCTGGACGCGCTGACGCTCGGCGGCGACACTGCGGCCAGCCTCGGCATCGACATGCGCCGGGTCCAGTTCCTGGTGGTCTTCGGCACCGCCGCCTCGGTGGGTGCGGGAACTGCCGTCGCCGGCGCGATCGGCTTTGTCGGGCTGGTGGTTCCCCATCTGTTGCGGCCGCTGACCGGCGGCCGACCATCGCGCCTGTTGGTGGCCAGCGCGCTCGGAGGGGCATCGGTCGTGCTGGCCGCGGACATATTGGTTCGCGTCATTGCGCCGGGACGCGATCTCAAGCTCGGCGTGTTGACGGCGATCGTCGGGGCTCCCTTCTTTCTGTGGCTTGTCTGGCGCGAGCGGAGGAAGGTGGCGTGACGCTGCTTTCCGTCACCGGTCTTTCCGCTTCGCTCGGTGGCCGGCCCGTGCTGAACGGCATCTCGTTTACCGTGGGGCCGGGAGAACTGGTCGGTCTCATCGGCCCCAATGGAGCGGGCAAATCGACGCTTCTGCGCGCCATCATGGGCCTGACACCGGCATCCGGCGCGATCGCGCTCGGCGGTGAGGATGGTCGCGCCCTTTCGGTGGCCGGGCGCGCGCTCAAGGTCGCCTACATGGCCCAGAACCGTGACGTTGCCTGGGCAATGCCGGTCGCGGAACTCGTCGCTCTGGGACGACTGCCGCATCTGCCGCCCTTGTCGCCGCCACGAGAACAGGATCGTGCCGCCGTCGATCGGGCGATGCGTCTCATGGACATCGAGACGCATGGCGACCGCCAGGCAACCGCGCTGTCGGGTGGTGAACTGGCCCGTGTTCTGACTGCCCGCGCGCTGGCCCAGGAGACCCCGCTGCTCCTGGCGGACGAGCCCGCGGCAGGGCTCGATCCCGCACATCAGATCGGTCTCATGCGGGTTTTTCAAACGCTCGCGGGCGAAGGGCGCAGCATGATCGTCTCGACCCACGACCTCGGCCTTGCGGCGCGAAGCTGCAGCCGTGTGATCCTCCTCGATCGCGGTCGCGTGGTGGCCGACGGTACGCCGAAAGCCGTGGTTACGGCAGACAATCTCAGGACGGTCTACGGTGTGCGAGCCTATTTCGGTGAGGCAGGAGACCACATGGTCGTGCTTCCCCTCGACATTTCGGCTCCCGACCGCGAGGTCCAGGAAAAGTAAGCGGACGGGTCCCCTACCCCGCCCCGTCGCCAAAGCGCTTGCTCACGAATTGCGAACCCGCCTGCCCGAAGCGCCACGCCTTGTCGACCGCCCTGGAAATGCCGATCCGCGGCGCGGAGACCACGGCCGTCGCCGTTGCGGGCCGAGCGAAGGCGAATACCGGGTCGCCGAGAGACTTTCCATTGAAGGTTCCGTCTATCGCCAGGGCCTGCGCGAGGCGGCCGGGCCCTGAACAGAGCAGACGAAGCCCCGCCAGCCCGCGACGATCTTCCATCCGATCGATCCCGTGCAGGGGTTCGATCGCACGAATGAGAACCGCCGACCCACGCTCGCAGACGAAATTCAGGCACCAGTGGATGCCATAGGAACGGTAGACATAGGCGTGGCCGGGCGGGCCGAACATTGCAGCGTTCCGCCGTGTCTCTCCAACGAAGCTGTGCGAAGCCGGGTCGTCCGCCGCGTAGGCCTCGGTTTCGACGATGACGCCGCCCACGCCGTCCACGCGAAAATCAAAGCCGATCAACTGGACCGCGACCTGATCGGGCGGTCTATCCCAGAAACCTGCAAAGTCATCATGTGATGCATCGCCGACCCACGAACCTTTCGACATCATCGGGCAATCTGCCCGAACATGCATCGGCGGGGCGAATCGTCCGGCCTCCAGCGCGACGGGACGGCGCCGGCGGGCAACGGGAGCTTGCTGTCCGTGGCCACTGCTCAGTCCCCTGATGCCCGACGGACCTTCGAAACGGCCTCTTCGAGCGAGCGCTCGCCCTCACAATAGTCCGCCCAGGCTTTTGTCCTGGAGAGCAGCGACGGCGCCGAACGCAACGTGAACCGTTTCGGATCGAGGTTCTTTCTGACCTGGCCCCAGGTCACGGGAAACGAAACGGTAGCGCCTTCGCGAGCGCGCGGAGACAGCGGGGCGACCGCGGTCGCCATGCGGTCATTGCGCAGATAGTCGAGGAAAATCCTGCCCTGGCGCAGCTTCTTCGACATCTTCGTCAGGTAACGGTCCGGACTGTCCGACGCCATGGCAAGACAGAGTGCATGCGCGAAATTCTTTGCCTCGTCCCAGTCGAGCTTATTGCGTTTTCCAGCCTTGAGCGGCGTCACGACATGCAGGCCTTTTCCTCCGGTGGTCTTGCAGAACGGCACGAGGCCCAGCCTCTCCAGGCGCTCCTTCAATTCATGCGCGGCTTCGACGACCGCGGCAAATTCCACGTCCGGGGCAGGGTCGAGGTCGAACACGAGCCGCCCGGGCACTTCCGGCTGATGCGGTTGGCAGTTCCAGGGATGCAGTTCCACCGCTCCGAGCTGGGCGACGGCTGCCAGCCCCTCCACCCTGTCGATCTGCAGATAGGGCTTGCGGTCCCCCGATACGGTCACCAGTTCGAGCAGGTTTGACGTACCGGGCATTGCATGCCGCTGGAAGAACTGCTCCCCGCCGATACCGTCAGGGGCCCGGATGATGGAGCAGGGTCGGCCGCGGATATGATCGATCATCCAGGGGCCGACCGCCTCGTAGTAGCGGGCCAACTCCTCCTTGGTGATCTCCTTGCCCTCGCCTTCGGCGGGCCAGAGGATTTTGTCCGGACTGGAGATCAGGACACCCATCACGTTCGCCTTGCCTGCGCTGCGGCTTCTCGCCCCCCGCGGCGTCGAAGACGACGGTTCCAGGAGCTCCTTTTCCGAATCGGCTGGCATTTCGGCTTCGACCTCGCTCGCGGATTTGTCTTCGCGAAGACCTTTGAACGCTGCTTGCCTGACGAGCCCGTCAGAGGTCCAGCCTGCAAACTCGATCTCGGCGACGAGTTGCGGTTTGACCCAGACGATTTCGTGTCCTCGCCCGGGAGGAGATTTACCAGAAAAAGGCGACTTTCGAACCTCCAGCGGCTTCAACGCCGAGGTGAGCCTGGCAGCCTTGCTGCCGCCGAATCCCGTGCCGACGCGGCCCGTATAGACAAGGTCGCCGTCGCGGTAGACGCCCACGATGAGCGACCTGAACCGGGTACCGGTCTTCGTATACCCCCCGATGACCACCTCGTGACCGGTACGGCATTTCGATTTCACCCAGCTCGTCGATCGCCCGGATGTATACGGGGCGCCCGCCTCCTTCGAGATGATGCCTTCGAGCGACAGGCGGCAGGCGGAACGCAGGACCGCATCGCCACCCGTCTCGAAATGTTCGACAAACCGGATGTTGGTGTTCGCGTCGAACGCCGAGAGCAGCCCTTGCAGTCGAGCCTTGCGCTCGGCCAAAGGAAGGGTTCTCAGATCCTCCCCGCCGTCGAACAGAAGATCGAAGGCGAAATAGACGAGCGAACCGGTCCTGCCTTCGGAAAGCGCGGCCTGGAGCGCTGCGAAATCCGGTGCGCCGTTGTGATCGAGTGCACAGATCTCTCCGTCGACGATGGCGTCGGGCAATTCGGCCGCGGCGGCCGCGATCGCCGAATACCGCTTTGTCCAGTCGAGCCCTTTGCGTGTCTTGAGCGTGGTTTTCCCGTCTGCGACGCGCATCTGGATGCGGTATCCGTCGAACTTGATTTCATGGAGCCAGGTCTTGCCGGCTGGCGGCCTGGATACGGTGCGGCAAAGCTGCGGCTCGATGAAGTCCGGAAGCGTCGGCGGCTTTCCAGCGTGGGCCCTTCGACGCGTGGGCTTGGCTTGCCGCTTGTCCGCTGCAAGCCCTGAATCGCTGTCCCAGACGGCATCGGCCTGCACCGCTGGACCATCCAGCATGAACGGCTTCGGCTTGCGGCCTTTGCCGGCGGCAATCTGTTCCATCGTCCGGCCGGACGCGACTGAAACGGCATTATCCTCGAGCACCGCAGCGCCGTCCGTCTCGACGGAGCTCGAGTCGCGATGCTTGATGAGGAGCCAATTGTTGCGTTTGCCCTTGAAGCGGTCACGCTGCATGCGGACCAGAACGAAGCCGCCCTTGAGACGCTTGCCGTCGAGATGAAACTTCAGCTCGCCCTTTTCGAGCTGTTGCTCGATCGGCTTCCTGCCCTCGGGTTGCCAATGACCGCGATCCCAGAGCATGACCGTGCCACCGCCATACTGGCCCTTGGGGATGGTCCCCTCGAAATCGCCGTAGTCCAGCGGATGGTCCTCGACCTCGACGGCCAGCCGCTTGTCTTGCGGGTCGAGCGAAGGACCCTTGGTGACGGCCCAGGATTTGAAAACGCCATCGAATTCCAGTCGCAAGTCGTAGTGAAGGCGGCTGGCGTCATGCTTCTGGATGACAAATCGCAGCCGGTTCGATGGCTTCACGTCGACAGCCCCGCTGGGCTCCTTCGTCGTCCCGAAATCCCGCTTTTGCCGGTAGGTCGACAGTCTGTCTCGGGACACTTCGCACCCTCGCTTTCAATTGCGGGAAATGCGTGAGAGGAGCGGTCGGTTCCCAACGAGTGCGGCGGCTTCCCCAAGCGGTCGCATCGTTGCTGGCGGTCGGCTGGCGAATTGTTGACAGGCGCAGAGCGTATCTCGACAGCATCATCCTGTGGCAGCGCGTCGTGCTGCGCGCCGGCTGGTGCTCGTCGCTGCGACGGCGCTGCTGACTGCCCTTGCCTCGCTGTTCGTGGGTCCGCTGAGTTTCGTCCCCTGATCGCGTCACATCTGGCGCGTGATCGGCCTCAGCCGCGCGCCGCAGCATCTTGCCGGCGCAATGCTGATCGGTGCGGCGCTGAAGGGGTTTTCGGACTGGCTGGCGCGAATGGCCGCATTCCCCTATCAACTGCCGGTCGGTCTGTTTGCGGCGCTGCTCGGCGGACCCTACCTGATCTATCTCCTGGCCCGCGGAGCGCAGCGCCATGTCTGAAATGCCTCGCGTCTTTACGGCGACTGCCGAGATCGCCCTGCCCTCGCCCGCGGGAGGCGATGCAGGGCTTGTGTGCGCGCTTTCGCGAGTTCGGCGTCGTTTCGGGCCGCTCCGTCTTCGCCCGGGACGGCTGCGAGTTTTGCGCTTTCCTCGCCATTCGCCGGCACTTCCGCAAGGAGCCCGGGCTGGCCCGCGAGGACCATCGGGCGGCTGCCTACTGGCGGCGCTGCCTTGCCGGGGACGATGCCGGCAAGGCGAATTGACAAGAACCATGAGACGGTCCAGCCGACAGCCATGATCCGTGAATTCTTCGCCTATTATCGCCCGTGGAAGGCGCTCTTCCTGCTCGATTTTGGCTGTGCCGTGCTGTCGGGCATGCTTGAACTGGCCTTTCCGCTGGCCGCCAAATCCTTCGTCGACGATCTGCTGCCCACGCAGCAATGGCCGCTGATCCTGCTCGCCGGCGCCGGGCTGCTTGCCATCTACCTCATAAACACCGCGCTGATGGCAGTGGTGGTTTATTGGGGCCATATGCTCGGCATCAACATCGAGACGGAGATGCGCCGCCGAAGCTTCGACCATCTGCAGAAGCTGTCGTTCCGCTTCTACGACAACAACAAGACCGGGCATCTGCTGGCGCGCGTGACCAAGGATCTCGAGGAGATCGGCGAAGTCGCCCATCACGGGCCGGAAGATCTGTTCATCGCCGTGATGACCTTCCTCGGCGCCTTCGCGCTGATGTTCTGGATCAATCCGCAGCTGGCGATGCTGACGGCAGCGGTCGTGCCGGTCATCGCTTTCGTGATCAGCCACTATGGCGCCAGGATGACCACCAACTGGCGCGCGCTCTATAGCCGCGTCGGCGACTTCAACGTGCGGCTGGAGGAGAATCTCGGCGGCATGCGGGTGGTGCAGGCCTTCGCCAACGAGGACCACGAGCGCAAACTCTTCGCCGACGACAATGCGCGCTACCGCGACACCAAATTGTCGGCCTATGGCATCATGGCCGCCAGCACCTCGCTCAACTACATGGGCATGCGGCTGATCCAGTTGCTCGTCATGCTGGCCGGCAGCTATTTCGTCATCGACGGCCAGATGACGGCCGGCGGCTTCGTCGGCTTCCTGCTGCTGGTCAACGTGTTCTTCCGGCCGATCGAGAAGATCAATTCCGTCATCGAGACCTATCCCAAGGGCATTGCCGGCTTCCAGCGCTATCTGTCGCTTCTCGCCACGGAGCCCGACATCGCCGACCGGCCGGGAGCGCGCGCCGTGTCGCGGCTGACCGGCCATATCCGCTACGAGAATGTCGGCTTCGGCTACGGCGAGGGCGGCAGCGTCCTGAACGGCGTCGACCTCGACATACAGCCGGGCCGAACCGTCGCCTTCGTCGGCCCGTCGGGCACCGGCAAGACCACTCTGGTCTCGCTTCTTCCCCGCTTCTACGAGGCGACCGCCGGCCGCATCACCATCGACGGGATCGACATTCGCGACATGACGCTGGCGTCGCTGCGCAGCCAGATCGGTGTCGTCCAGCAGGATGTCTTTCTGTTCGGCGGCACGATCCGCGACAACATCGCCTATGGCCGGCTCGGCGCCAGCGAGGCCGACATCGTCGAAGCGGCGCGCATGGCGCATCTCGACACCATGATAGCGGCCTTGCCGGCAGGGCTGGACACCGTGATCGGCGAACGCGGCGTGAAGCTCTCCGGCGGGCAGAAGCAGCGCCTCTCGATCGCCCGCATCTTCCTGAAGAATCCGCCTATCCTCATCCTGGACGAAGCGACGTCATCGCTCGACACCGTGACCGAGCGCGAAATCCAGCGGTCGCTGGCCGAACTGTCCCGAGGCCGCACGACGCTGGTCATCGCGCACCGCCTCGCCACCGTGCGCCATGCCGACAAAATCGTCGTCATGGCGGAAGGGCAGGTCGCCGACGAGGGCTCGCATGACCGGCTCCTTCGCGACAACGCCTCCTACCGCCGGTTGCATGACCCGGATACGGTTGGATAGCGCGACCCGCAACGGCGCGACGCTAACCTCCAGGCCTCGGCGCGGGCTCTTCGCGTGTATCCCTGACGGGCTGGTTCTCGTCACTCGGGCCTTGCGGCGGCGGAGCGGGATTTCCGTGGTCGTCCCTGGGCACCTTGGGTTTGGTCTCGTCCGGCTTCTTCTCGTCGGGCATGAAAGCCTCCTGTCGGGCACAACCGTTTCTCTGTCCGAAGGTTCCCGCGCGAAGCGTCGGCGGCTCGGCCGAACGGGGCTGCTACGCAAGGCCGCTTTCGACCTCACAACGACTGCAATCGCGCCCTGCTGCAGCCTACTGCAGTTGCGGTTTCCTCAGGAACGAACTGCGGTCGGCGGTCTTGACGCGCAGCCAGGTCTCGCGGCCGTCACGTACGATCCTCATGGGGATCTCCGCGCCGGCGGGACCGCTCGCCCATAGCTTGCGGTAGAAGTCGCCGAGACCTTCGACCTCCGTGTCGCGGACATCGGAGATGATGTCGCCCTGCTGGAGGCCAGCCTCGGCCGCCGGGCTGCCTTCCGAGACGCTCATGACGATCACCTCGCCGTTGCTCTCGGCCGAAAAAGCTCCGAGCCACGGACGGGGCGGTTTGTCGACGCGTCCTCTCGTGACGAGATCGTCGAGGATCGGCGGCAGGAGATCGATCGGCACCACCATGTTGATGTCGGCGACTTCTCCGCTCCGGCTCATCTGCAGGCGCAGCGAGCCGATGCCCACAAGCTTGCCGTCTTCGTCGACGAGTGCTGCCCCTCCCCAGGAAGGATGCGCCGGCGCGGTGAAGATCGCATCGTCCAGAAGATACTCCCAGTAGCCGGCGAATTCCTGGCGCGCCACGACGTCGGCTTCGACATATTGTCCGGCCCCGTCGGCGAGGACCACCGGATCGCCGATCCTGGCTCCCGATGCGTCGCCAAGGTCCAGCGCCGGAAGATCGAGCTGCCCCAGCGCCTGCACCAGGCCGAATCCGGTCTCCTGGTCGTAGGCAAGCGGATGCGCCGGAACCACGCGGCCATCCTCCGTCGTCAGCCAGACCTCCTCGGCCTCGGTAATCAGGTAGCCGATTGTGAGCACCAGTCCGCTTTCCCGGATGACGACGCCGCTGCCTTCCCGCAGGCTGCCGAGTGTGCCAGCGGTATAGGCATCCTCGGGGATCGACGAGCGCAGCGCCACGACCGACCGCAGGACCGTTTCGATATTCATGCTTTCGTTTCCCATGCGCGCGTTCCCGATCGTGAGGCCCGCGACAACCGTCCAACCCGGTCTCGCACTATAGTTAGGAGCCGGCCTATCCGGTGCAAGGTTCCCGCATCCGTCGAGGTCGCTCACACGCCGATCGGCATGTGTTCGGGCGAGCGCGACACGGCGCGCGGCGCGGTGAGTTCCTTCCAGGTGGTCAGCGCCTGGCTGGCGGCCGCGAACGGCTTGCGCCTGACGAACTTGCCGCGGCCCGGCTGCGGCTGCGAGTTCTGGCCGTGCGACCAGACCACCTCGCCGCGCGACAGCGTGTAGCGCGGCAGCCCGTTCACCTTGAAGCCTTCGAAGACGTTGTAGTCGATGATCGACTTCTGGTTGGAGGCCGAGATCGTCTTCGACAGCTTCGGGTCCCAGACGACCAGATCGGCGTCCGAACCGGGCAAAATCGCGCCCTTCTGCGGATATATGTTGAGGATGTGCGCAATGTTGGTCGAGGTCACCGCGACGAATTCGTTCGGCGTGAGCCGCCCCGTTTCGACGCCGCGCGTCCACAGCACCGGCATGCGGTCCTCGAGACCTCCGGTGCCGTTCGGGATCTTGCGGAAATCGGTCAGCCCCATCGTTTTCTGTTCGCTGGTGAAAGCGGCATGGTCTGTCGCCACGACCTGCAGCGAGCCGCTGGCAAGTCCCGCCCACAGGCTGTCCTGGTTCACCTTGTCTCGGAAGGGCGGGCTCATCACGCGCCGCGCCGCATGCATCCAGTCGACATTCTGGTATTCGCGCTCGTCGAGCGTCAGGTGCTGGATCAGCGGCTCGCCATAGACGCGCATGCCCTTCTGCCTGGCGCGGCGGATCGCCTCGTGGCTCTGCTCGCAGGAGACATGCACGATATAGACCGGCACGCCGGCCGCATCGGCGATCATGATGGCGCGGTTGGTCGCCTCGCCCTCGACCTCGGGCGGGCGCGAATAGGCATGCGCCTCCGGTCCCGGCATGCCGGCGTCCATGTATTTCTGCTGCAGCGCGGCGACCACGTCGCCGTTCTCGGCATGCACGAGCGGCAGCGCGCCGAGGCCGGCGCAGCGCTGGAACGACGCGAACATCTCGTCGTCGTTCACCATCAGCGCGCCCTTGTAGGCCATGAAATGCTTGAATGTGTTGATGCCCCGCTCGACGACGCCGGGCATCTCGTTGAAAATATCCTCGGACCAGCCGGTGACGCACATATGGTAGGAATAGTCGCACGACGCCTGTCTGGTCGCCCGCCCCTCCCACTCGTCCATGGCGGCCAGCATGCCGTCCGGCCCGGGAATGACGAAATCGACATTCATCGTGGTGCCGCCGGACAGCGCCGCGAAGGTGCCGCTCTCCCAGGTTTCGGCCGCGGTTGTGCCCATGAAGGGCATTTCGAGATGCGTATGCGGGTCGATGCCGCCAGGCATGATATAGGCGCCTTCGGCGTCGACCACCGTGTCGCCTTTCAGGTTCGGGCCGATCGCCGCGATCTTCTCGCCCTCGATGAGGATGTCCGCCTCGTAGCTGCGGTCGGCGGCGACGATGGTTCCGCCCTTGATGACAGTCGACATGCTTATGCTCCCGTGTTTGCGGATGCATTCTGACTCGCGCTGATGAAAATGTCAGCCTCGATCGACCGCTCCGCACACGGCGCTGGCTCAGGCTGATCCGGCCGCCATATTTTTCGCTCTCCGCCTTGAAGAAGCTGCCGCTAGGGAACATATGCGTAGGATAAGCGTTGATATCGGTTCCGCGTCCCTGCGGAATGTCGGGAGGAAGCGATGCGGAAAATGCCGTTCGTTGTCCCGGTGTGCATGTCGTCGACAACCGACGCCGCCGGCCAGGATATTGAAAATCTCGATCAGGCGCTGCAATTTCTGCGCGACTGGCCGGTCGACCGCCGCGGCCCCGTATACCAGGCTGCCTACAATGCCTGCACGGCCGCACGCGAAGGCTATCTGACGGTCGAGGAGGCGAGGAGATCGCTCGCCGGCTTTGCCCGCATCACCGGCATTCTGAGGAAGTCCGATCCGCACCCGGCGATCGTCGGTGAGCCCTCAGACAGAAGACGCCACCTTCAGAGCTGAGCCTGCGGCATCACATCTGATCGTTGTAGTGTTCCTTGGTCTGGCCGACCATGCGCGCCAGTTCCGAGAAGCCGGGCACGTTCGTCTCGCCCTGGCTGTTGTTCGCCATCTGCAGAAAGCGGATGGGAAAGCAGATCGCGTCCCGGTTGGCGGGAGACATGTCCTCGAACAATCTCTCCTCGCCGGTCAGGCTCGCTTCGGCCTTTCGCAGCGCAAGGTCGATCTCATCGATGCCGAGCACGCCCTTGTGCACCAGCGCATTGTTGATGGAGGCGACGGCGAGGAGCAGTCCCTGAAGCTGCAGGTTCGCGGTGTTCATTGGATGATCCTCCGGTTTGGTGCCGCGGCCGCAACCTGCCGCCGGCCATGCTTAATGGCATCCGGCGGCGAAAGTTCCTCTGGCGGTCCCTATCCGCGAGTTCGCCGAAAACTCAGCCAAGCCAGCCCGGGCGGAATTGACACCTATTCGGCCGCTTCCAGCTTGGAGTAGGCGGCCTCTTCCAGTTCGCGCTTCAGCCGCGCCTCCTCATGCACCTTCGGCGTCACGAAGCGGCCGAGCAGCAGATAGGCGACCGGCGTCAGGAACAGCGTCGAAACCGTCGCCAGGCCGAGGCCGCCGACGATCACCCAGCCGAGCGCGATGCGCGCCTCGGCGCCCGCTCCGGAAGCCAGCACCAGCGGCATGCCGCCGAGCACCGTGCAGATCATCGTCATCGTCACCGGCCGCAGGCGGATATTGGCCGCCTCCTCGATCGCCTGGCGCACATCCATGCCGCGATCGCGCAACTGGTTGGCGAACTCCACGATGAGGATGCCGTTCTTGGCCATGATGCCGACCAGCATGACGAGGCCGATCTGGCTGTAGGTGTTCAGGCTGGTGCCTGTCAGCAGCAGTGCGAAGACCGCGCAGGCAAGGCCGAGCGGGACCGTCGCCATGATGATGATCGCGCTGACGAAGCTTTCGAACTGCGCCGCAAGCACGAGCAGGATGATTACCAGCGCGAAGCCGAACACCATCAGCATGCCGCTGTTGGTCTCGCCGAGCGTCGCCGCTTCGGCGAGCGGCAGGATGCGGCTGCCGGCCGGTATGATGGGCGCCGCGATCTCCTGCACGCGTTCCAGTGCATTGCCGAGCGCGAAGTCGGGGCTTAGATTGGTGGTGATGGCGACGGAGCGCAATTGCTGCTCGCGCGCCAGCGACGGCGGCACTGCCTTTTCGGTCAGCGTGGCGATCGAGGCCAGCGGCACGAAGCGCCCGTCCGACGTCTTCAGGAAGATGTTCTCCATATCCGTCGGATCGTTGATCGGATTGGTGGTGGAGACCAGCTTCACCGCATAGGAGCGGTTGTCGATGAAGACCTCGTCGAGCTTGTTGCCGTCGAGCATCGCCTGCACGGCTTCGGAGAGGCCGGTGATATCGATGCCGAGGTCGGAGGCGCGCTCGCGGTTGACCGACACGGAAAGCTGCGGCTGCGTCGCGTCGGTCGTCAGCCGCGGTTGCCGGAAGCGGGGGTCCTTTTCCATCTCGGCGATGATCTTGTTGGCCGCCTCGCCTAGCTCGTCATAGCCGTTGGAGCCGATGACCGCGAATTGCAGTCCGTTGCCGGCCCCGCGGATGCCGAGGCTGTTGGGCGTCACCGGGAAGGCGCGCACGCCCGGCACGTCGGCCACCAGTTGGACGATGTCGGCCATGATCTCCTGCTGGCTGCGCTCGCGTTCGTCCCATGGCGCCAGCGACATGACCATGAAGGCGCTGTTGACGTTGCCGCCCGTCCCGGCATTGGCGAAGGTCGCCTCGACCTCGCCGGAATCGCGCAGCGGCTGGATCAACTGTTCGATGCGCTTGAGCTGCTGCGTCGTGTAATCGAGGCTCACCCCCTGCGGGGCGCTGATGCGCAGCAGGGCCATCGAGCGGTCCTCCGCCGGCACCAGTTCCTGGCGGATCAGGCCGAACGCGCCGAAGGCTGCACCGGCAAACAGCACCGACACCATCACCACGATCAGCGGCGCGCCGAGGCAGGCATGCAGGCAGCGCCGGTAGAGGCCGGCGAGCCTGGTGCCGATCCTGCCCACCACGCCGCCATGATGCTCCCCGGCATGCGCCGTCAGCATGCGCGAGGCGAGCATCGGGCAGAGCGACAGCGCCACGACGCAGGACAGGATCACCGCCATGGCCAGCACGAAGCCGAATTCGCGGAACAGGCCGCCGGTCTGGCCAGGCAGGAACGAGAGCGGCACGAAGACCGCCACCAGCGTCGCCGTCGTGGCAATGACCGCGAAGAATACTTCCTGCGTGCCGAGCACTGCCGCGGCGCGCGGGCCCATGCCCTCGTTGCGGCGGCGCACGATGTTTTCGAGCACCACGATGGCGTCGTCGACGACGAGGCCGGTGGCCAGCACCAGCGCCAGCAGGGTGAGGATGTTGATCGAGAACCCGGCCAGGTAGATCGCTGCGATCGTGCCGATCAGCGCGACCGGCAATGCCAGGCCCGGGATCATCGTCGCGCGCAGGTCGAGCAGGAAGAGGTAGATGACCAGCAGAACGATCGACGCCGACAGCATCAGCGCGATCTCGACCTCGTGAACCGCGCCCTGGACGAAGACGGCGTCGTCGCTGGTGACGCGGATGTTCATGCCTTCCGGCAGGTTCTTCTGGATGTTGGCGACGGCGGCACGCACGCCCTCGGAGATTTCCAGCGTGTTGGACTCCGCCTGGCGGATGATGCCGAGGCCGATGCCGGTCTTGCCGTCCGAGCGCAGCGAGGACCGCGCTATGTCGGGACCGAGCGTCACGGTCGAAACGTCGCCCAGCCGGTTCTGCGGGCCGATCATCAGCGCCTCGAACGCCTCGGGCGTCGTCACGTCGGCGGTCGCGCGCACGATGATGTTCTGGTCGCTGGTGGTCAGCGCCCCGGCCGGCGTATCCATCGCGATCGACGATAGCGACCTGAGGATATCGGCGATGGTGAGGCCCAGGCTGGAGAGCTTGGCCTGGTCGATGTCGATGCGGAATATCTTCTCCCGGTCGCCATAGACGCTGATGTCGGCAACCCCCGGCACGGCCGACAGCGTGTCGAGGACCTGGTCCTCGATCAGGATCGTCATGTCCTCGACCGACATGGTCTCCGAGGTGACCGCCAGGCGCAGCACTGCATCGGCATTGGCGTCGGCCTTGACGATGCGCGGCGGGTCGGCGTCGTCGGGCAGCTGGTTGGTAACCCGCCCGACCGCATCGCGCATGTCGGAAGCGGCGACGTCCAGATCGACGCCGTCGTTGAACTCGACCGTGACGCGGCTGCGGCCGAAGGAGGAGGTCGACGACATCGACTTGACCCCCGAGACGCGCGATACCGCGCCTTCGAGCAAATCGGTCAATTCGCGATCGATCGTCTCGGCAGCCGCCCCGTCATAATTGGAGGTCACCGTGATGACCGGCCGGTCGACGTCGGGCAGTTCTCGCACTTCGACGCCGAAGAAGGCGGCAAGCCCGGCAACGACGATCAGCGTATTGAGCACGAAGGCGAGGATCGGCCGGCGCACGAACAGCGCCGTCATGCCGCTCTCGGGATGGGCGTTGCTGGCCTCCGACATCGCGCCGCCCCGGCCTACGAGCCGCTGCCGACGACGGCGGGCGCGGATGTCCTGGTTTCGCCGCGGGCGACCAGAACCTCGGCGCCGTCGCGCACCGCGTGCACGCCTTCCGTCACAACCGTGTCGCCCGGCGCGATGCCCTCGGCCGCGACCAGCACGCTTTCGGTGTTGCGCTGGACGATGCGGACAGGGGTGCGTCTGGCCTTGCCGTCGCGGATCACCCAGACGAAGGCGCCGTCGGTGCCCCACTGGATGGCGAGCGGGTCGACCGAGGGAAAGATGTCGCCCGGAAACTTCACCGAGATGCGGAACGACATGCCGGCCCGCAGCGTGTCCTTGTCGTTGGGGATCTCGGCCTGCACGAGCAGCGTGCGGCTGTTGTCGTCGACCCGGTTGTCGACGGCGCTTACCGTTCCCTCGAAGACCTCCTCCGGCCGCGCGACCGGCGAGGCCGTGAGGTGGCCGCCGACCGCCATGTTGGCGGCGAAGCGTTCCGGCACGTAGAAGTCGATCTTGATGCGCGAGCGGTCGTCGATCGTGGCGACCACCGTGTCCGTGGTCACGTAGTTGCCGGCCTCGACCGGCAATATGCCGATGATGCCTTCGATCGGCGACGTGATCGAACGCCGGTCGAGGTTGAGTTGGGCATCGCGCAACGCCAGTTCCGCATTGCCGACGACGAGTTCGGCGTCGGTCACCTGCACCTGCGTGGCGGTATTGGCTTTTCGCAGCGACTTGACGCGCTCGAGCTTCGCTTCCGCATCGGCGAGCGCGATCCTGGCGCGGTCGAGCGCTATTTCCTCGACCTCGGAATCGATCAGCGCGATCACCGTGCCGGCTTCGATCCGCGCGCCGGATTCGACCTCGATGCTGGTCACCCGGCCCGCCGTATAGGGCTTCACGGTCACGGAGTTGTTTGCCCGCCCGGTGCCGATTGCCGAAAGCCTGTCATTGATGACGGCCTCGACGACAGGCGCGGTGATCACAGCCGTCTGCGGCGCGTCGCTGCGCTTCGGCTGCTCAGCCTCTTCCTGCGGCTTTGCATCGACGGCGGTCCCCGCCCAGTCGATGCCCCAACCCGCCAGGATTTCGGGAGCGCCCGGGAAGAATTTCGCCCATGCCGCGGCGGCCGCGACGAGAACGACCAGCGCAAGCAGCAATTGTTTCCACGCAGCCATCGACACTCCGGCCCGGCGGGCGCGGCTGCGCCCGTAACGGTCATGCTAGACAAGGTTCTGGACGGCGAAAAACCCGCGCGCCATGCCCCTGGGAATCCCTACCGTCGCCTTATGACAATTTCGCGGCTCGGGCGCATCCGTTTTAACATTAAATCTAGGAAAGGTAGAGGTGCAGCGCTCCGGCAACCGCTTGTTCACAAAAGCTTGTTCAGCGCAGGTCCTCCATCTCGCCGATACGTTTTGCGCTGTCGGTCTCGAGCCGCCGCGTCAACTCGCCGATCAGCGTCTCGGCGACCACGAAAAGCGCCGCCGAGGAATCCCATGGCGACGGCACAGCCGTTCGCCCCGCCACGACATGGCGCGCGAAGCGGGCGATCGGCGACAGCCATTGATCGGTGAACAGAACGATGTGGACGCCGCGCTGGTGCGCCTTCTCGGCGAAGCGGGCGAGGCTTTCCTGGTAGCGGCGGATGTCGAAGATCAGGAGCACGTCGTGCTTGCCCATGTCGATCAGCCGGTCGCGCCAGTTGCTTTCCTGGCCGGTGAGATGCAGCACGTTCGGCCGGATGATGGTGAGATGGGCCGCCATGTAGCGCGCGACCGGGTCGGTGAACCGGCCGCCGACCAGGTACACGGCCGCCCTCGGGTTGGAGAGCAGAGCCACCATGTCGGCGATCTGCTTACCGGAGACGTGGCGGAAACTCTCGCGGATGTTTTCGAGCGTCGCCTCCACCGTAGCGGGCGCGCTGCCATGGCGGAACGTCTGCGGCAGGCCGGCGCGGGAGGCCGGCGATTGCAGTTGGGCGGCAAGCTCGTCCTGGAGCGCCGCCTGGAACTCGGGATAGTTCTGGAACCCCAAACGAGCCACGAAGCGAAGGATGGTGGGCGAACTGACGCCGGCGGTCTGCGAGAATTCCGCCACCGTCTTCAGCCCGACGACCGGATAGTGCGCGATAAGCGTCTGCGCGGCGCGGCGCTCTCCCGCCGGCATGGAATCCATGCGATCCGAAATCCGCTCGGCCACACCGGTCTTCATGTTCCCCCCGTCCATTCCAGCGCGCTTTTCAGAACGATTTGACAAACCGGCAGAAGCTGTATGAAATCATCCATGAGAGCGCAATGGAACAAAAATCGTATCATTCGATACAGCTCTCGAGGGGCTTGGCATGCAGTTGGCGCAACAGATGGCGGACGCCCGGAACGGCGTGGGAGAGAAAGGCATGGTTCGCGTCACGAACCGCGCCGGCAAGTCGCCCTTCCTGCTGGTCTGCGAGCATGCGTCGAACTACCTGCCGCCGCATCTGGGCACGCTTGGCCTCGGGCCGGCGGACATGTTGCGTCACATCGCCTGGGATCCGGGCGCGCTGCCCGTCTCCCTGAGGATGGCCGAACTGCTTGACTCCACGCTGGTCGAGGCCGGCGTTTCCCGGCTCGCCATCGACTGCAACCGGCCGCTCGACGCGCCCGATCTCATCCCGCAGATCAGCGAAACCACGCTCGTCCCCGGCAATGCGGCGCTCGCCCAAGCCGAGCGGGCCGAGCGGATTGCCCTGTCCTGGCAGCCTTTCCACGACACGATCGAAAGCCTCGTCGACGAACGGCTGGCGGCCGGACGCGAGACGCGGCTGGTTACGATCCACTCCTTCACCCCGGTCTATAACGGCGTCGCCCGTCCCTGGGAGATCGGCATCATCCACGACGATGACGAGCGTCTGTCCGCGCCGCTGATCGCAGCACTCGAAGCGCAGAAGCGCTTCACCGTCGGCCGGAACGAACCCTATTCGCCTGCCGACCGCGTCTACTTCACGCTGGAGCGGCATGCGCGCTCGCGCGGGCTCCCATGCACCATGATCGAGATACGCAACGACGAGATCGCAGACGCCGCCGGGCAGGCAAAATGGGCGGATCTGCTCGCCGGCATCCTCGGAGAAATATCCCTGCCGGCAGACCGGCCGGGCGAACCGCCTGGTACCCCCACCCCGAAGCCCCTCACCGCCTCATAGACGACAGGAAGCTCCTTGCCCTCTGCCATCCGCACCTTCGTCCGCGTAGTCGACGACCTGAACCACAGGATCGGCCGCTTCGCCATGTATCTTCTCTATCCGCTGGGCGCGATCCTGCTCGCCTCAACGGCATCGCGCATCTTCCTCGGCGTGCCGATCAACTGGGCGCTGGAGATGTCGCAGTTCATCCTGTCCGCCTATTATTTGCTCGGCGGCGCCTACACGATGCAGCTCGGCGGCCATGTGCGCATGGACCTCTTCTATGACCGGCTTTCGGCACGCAAGCGCGCCGTCACGGACGCGATCACCATCCTGTTCGTTATCTTCTATATCGGCGTCCTGCTCTGGGGCGGCATCTCCAGCACCAACTACGCGATCGTCTACGGCCAGAAGAACTATACCGCCTGGAGCCCGCCTCTGTGGCCCATCAAGGTCGTCATGACCGCCGCGATCTTCATGATGCTGCTGCAATGCATCAGCGCCTTCTTCAAGGACGTCGCCATCGCGCGCGGGAAGCCCATCGCATGAGCTCCGAACTGATCACACTCTTCATGTTCGGCACCATGATGGTGCTGCTGTTTACGGGCCAGCGAGTCTTCGGCGTCATCGGTTTCGTCGGCTCGGCCGCGGCACTCTGGCTGTGGGGTCAGGGCTCGTTCGAGATGCCGTTCAACGCCAGTTTCCAGGTGCTGAACTGGTATCCGCTGATCACCGTGCCGTTCTTCGTCTTCATGGGCTACATGCTCTCGGAATCCGGTATGGCTTCCGGCCTCTACCGCATGTTCCATGTCTGGTTCGGCCCCGTGCGTGGCGGACTGGCGCTGGGCACGATCGGCCTGATGGTTCTGATCGCGGCGTTGAACGGCCTCTCGGTCGCCGGCATCGCGATCGGCGCGACCATTGCCCTGCCGCAACTGCTGCGCCACGGCTACGACAAGGTGATGGTGACCGGCGTCATCCAGGCCGGCTCCTCGCTCGGCATCCTCATTCCGCCGAGCGTCGTGCTCGTGCTCTATGCAATGATCGCACGGGCGCCCGTCATCGATCTTTGGCTCGCCGGCCTCGGGCCTGGCCTGCTGATGGCCGCGGTCTTCGCGATCTACGTCTATGTTCGCTGCCTGCTGCAGCCCGACATCGGGCCGGCGCTGCCGGCCGAGGAGCGCGCACAGATCACGAGCGCGGAAAAATACGCGCTGCTGCGCGAGGGCTTGCTGCCCCTGGCGATCTTCTTCGTCATGATGGGGCTCTTCCTCACCGGCGTCACCAGCCTGGTGGAGAGTTCGGCCGTCGGGGCGCTCCTGTCGGTTGGCGCCGCCTGGTGGTCGGGCAACCTCGATCGCCGTGTCTTCGAGGATTCCACGCGCAACACGCTCACCATCTCCTGCATGTTCATGTGGATCATCCTGGGCGCGCTGTGCTTCAGTTCCGTCTATGACGGGCTGGGCGCGGTCAAGGCGGTGAAGACCCTGCTCGTCGACACATACGATTTCAGCCCCTGGACAATCCTTATCCTGATGCTGTTTTCCTTCATCATCATGGGCATGTTCCTCGACGACACCGCCATGCTGGTCATCGTGGCGCCGCTCTACATCCCGCTGGTGAAGGCGCTCGGCTTCGACCTCGTCTGGTTCGGCATCCTCTACACGATCACCTGCCAGATCGCGTACATAACGCCTCCCTTCGGCTACAACCTGTTCCTGATGCGAGCGATGGCGCCGCCCGAGGTGACCCTGATCGACATCTACCGCTCGATCATCCCGTTCTTCTTCCTGATGGTGCTGTCGATCATCATACTGATGGTCTTTCCGCAGATCGCGCTGTGGCTGCCATCGCTCTACAGGGGTGGCTGACAATGGGTTCCGGGTCCGGGCCGCCTTCGGAGACCGACGAGGACATGCCGCGTCGAACGCGCGGCCGGGACGGCAATTCCGATACTACGACTGCAACGAGAAAGAGGAGAACCTAGTGATGACGGAGAAAACCAACCTCAGCAAACGCGAGTTCCTGCGCAAATCGGTGGCGGCGAGTGCCGGTGCCGCCGGCGCGACCCTGCTCGCCACGCCCTACGTGAAGGCGCAGGCGCCGATCACCTGGCGCCTGCAGACCTACGCCGGCCCGGCGCTCGCCGAGCACGTTATCAAGAACTCGATCGACTGGTTCAACAAGGCCGCCAATGGCGAAATGGTCATCGAGCTCTATACGGCCGACCAGCTGGTGCCGCAGGGCGAGCTGTTCCGCGCCGTCCAGTCGGGCACGATCGACGCCGCGCAGAGCGACGACGATTCGGCCGCAGCACCCGTCGACGTGAAAGTGTTCGGCGCCTATTTCCCGCTCGCCTCGCGCTATTCGCTCGACGTGCCGGCATTGTGGCACTGGCACGGACTGAAGGAGATCTGGGAGGAGGCCTATGCCGAAATCCCCGGCGTGACCTGGCTCTCGACCGGCGCCTGGGACCCCTGCAACTTCGGAACCACCAAGCCGATCAACTCGCTTGCCGACCTCCAGGGCCTGCGCGTCTACACCTTCCCGACCGGCGGCCAGTTCCTGTCCAAGTTCGGCGTGGTGCCGGTGTCGCTGCCCTACGAAGACGTCGAGCCGGCGATCCAGACCGGCGAACTGGACGGCGTCTGCTGGTGCGGCATCACCGAGATGCACACGGTGGGCTGGGCGAACGTGTTGAAATACTACCTCACCAACCCGTTGTCGGGCGCGTGGGCCGGCTCCTACTTCGTCAATACCGATAAGTGGAACGCGGTGCCGGAGCACCTCCAGCAGCTCTTCAGGCTGGCGATGGACTCTTCGCATTACTATCGCCAGCATTGGTACTGGGCCGGTGAGGCCAAGTACCGCAACGAGGGCAAGCTGGAACTGACGACCATTCCCGCCGCGGAATGGAAGCAGGTCGAGGAAGAGGCGTTCAAATTCTGGGACGAAGTCGCCACGCAGAGCCCGCGCAGCGCCAAGGTCGTCGAAATCATCAAGAAATACAACGAGTCGATGAACAAGGCCGGCGCGCCGTACCGCTACAGCTGACCTTTACGAAACCGGCCGGCCGCGCCATTTGCGCAGCCGGCTTCCCCTAAAGCATGTCGCCCGAGGCTGAAACCGGTTTCGGGCGAACGACATGCGAAGAATCACCAGCGCGCAGTGACGAGGATCGCCCATGGCCGGCAACATGACTTTCGACCAGTTGAAGAAGGCCGTCGCCAGCGGCGAGATCGATACCGTGCTCGCCTGCGCGGCCGACATGCAGGGACGTCTGGTCGGAAAGCGTTTCCTGGCCAAGTTCTTCGTCGAATCCGGCTACGAGGAGAGCCACGGCTGCAACTATCTGCTGACCGTCGACATCGATATGGAGGTCGTCACCGGTTACAAGGCGGCCAACTGGGAAAAGGGCTACGGCGACTTCGTCTTCAAGCCCGACCTTTCCACCCTCAGGCGCATTCCATGGCTCGAGAAGACGGCGCTTGTCCTTTGCGACCTGCTCGACCACCAGAGCCATGAGGACGTGCCGCATTCGCCTCGCTCCATCCTGAAAAGGCAAGTCGCGCGGCTGAAGGATCGCGGCTGGATGGCCTACATGGCCTCCGAACTTGAATTCTATCTCTTCGACGAGACCTATGCGGCGGCGCGCGCCAAAAACTGGAAGAACGTCGCCACCGCATCGCCCTATATCGGCGACTATCTGATCGGCATCACCACCCAGGAGGAAACCGTCATGCGGGCCATCCGCAACGGTCTGGACGCTGCCGGTATTCCCGTCGAGAACTCCAAGGGCGAGGCCGGGCCGGGCCAGGAGGAGATCAACGTCCGCTACACCGAAGCGCTGGAGATGGCCGACCGCCACGTCATCATCAAGAACGGTTGCAAGGAGATCGCGGCAGGCCTCGGCAAGTCGCTCACCTTCATGTCGAAATACAATTATTCGCTCGCCGGCAGTTCCAGCCACGTCCACAACTCCTTGTGGAGCGCCGACGGCAAGACTCCGCTCTTCTTCGACAAGAAGGGCGAGAACACCATGTCGCCGCTGATGCGGTCGTGGGTGGCGGGCCAGCTCAAATACGCCAGCCAGTACACGCTGATGCTGGCGCCCTATATCAACTCCTACAAGCGCTTCCAGGTCGCCACCTGGGCGCCGACCCGCATTGCCTGGAGCCGCGACAACCGCACCGCCAGTTTCCGCCTTTGCGGGGAAGGCACCAAGGGCATCCGCACCGAGTGCCGGATCGGCGGCGCAGACCTCAACCCCTACCTCGCCTTCGCATCGCTCATCGCGGCAGGCCTCGCGGGAATCGACGAGAAGCTCGAACTGTCGAAACCCTTCGAGGGCGATGTCTACAACGCGCAGAAACTGCCCGAGATTCCGAAGACGCTGCGCGAGGCGACCGAAATCTTCGCCCGGTCGAAAATGCTGAAGGAGGCGTTCGGCGAAGAGGTTGTCGAGCACTATGTCCACACTGCGAAGTGGGAGCAGCTCGAATACGACCGCCGCATCACCGACTGGGAATTGCATAGGGGATTTGAACGCTACTAGGCGGCACGGCGCGGAGGCGGCTTCGCCACCCCTCCCCGTCAGCATCGGAAAGGCGTAAGGGCTGGCGGAAGCACTCCGCCAAAGGGAAAACCAGCATGACCGAAACCATCAAACTCAAATCCCCTATCGACGGCTCTATCTATGCCGAGCGGCCTTTCGCGACCGATCAACAAGTCAACGCCGCCGTCGAGCGCGCCAGGTCCGCGCAGGTCGAGTGGGCGCAGACGCCGATCGCCACGCGCGGCAAATACATGCTCGCCATGCTCGAGGCGCTCGTCGCCATGACCGACGAGATCGTGCCGGAAATCGCCTGGCAGATGGGCCGGCCGGTGCGCTACGGCGGCGAGTTCGGCGGCGTCAGGGAACGCACCCAATACATGGTCGAGATCGCCGAGAAGGCGCTCGCCGACGTGCCGGCCGCCAATCCGAAGGACGGCTTCCGCCGCTATGTGAAGAAGGAGCCGCTCGGCGTCGTGATGGTCATCGCGCCGTGGAACTATCCCTATCTCACCGCCGTCAACACCATCGTGCCGGCGCTGATGGCCGGCTCTACGGTGATCCTGAAACATGCCGCGCAGACGCTGCTGGTCGGCGAGCGTTTCGCCCAGGCCGTCGAGAAGGCCGGCCTGCCCAGGGGCGTCTTCCAGAACATCGTGCTCAACCATGCCCAGACCGAGAAACTGCTCGGCTCGGGCAAGATCGACCATGTCAACTTCACCGGCTCGGTCGCCGGCGGCCGCGCCATCGAGAAGGCGGCGGCCGGCACCTTCATGACGCTAGGCCTCGAACTCGGCGGCAAGGACCCGGCCTATGTCCTGCCCGACGCGAAGATGGACCATGCGGTGGCCAACCTCGTCGACGGCGCCTTCTACAATTCCGGCCAGTGCTGCTGCGGCATCGAGCGCGTCTATGTCCACGAGAAGGTCTATGACGCGTTCGTCGAGGGCTTCGTCGCCGAGACGAAGAACTATGTCGTCGGCAATCCACTCGACCAGGCCACCACGCTGGGTCCGATGGCGCAGGCGCGCTTCGCAGACCTGATCCGCGAGCAGAAGGCAGAGGCTCTGCGCAAGGGCGCTGTCGCGCATATCGACATGAAGGTGGCGAGCGATACCGCCGGCTCGCCCTATCTGGCGCCGGAAGTGCTCACCAATGTCGACCACCAGATGTCGGTCATGCGCGAGGAGAGCTTCGGGCCGGTCGTCGGCATCATGAAGGTCAGGAACGACGAGGAGGCGATCGCGCTGATGAACGACAGCCCCTACGGGCTGACCGCCTCGATCTGGACCTCGGACACCGAGCACGCGGTTCGCATCGGCGACCGCGTCGAGACAGGCACGATTTTCATGAACCGCTGCGACTATCTCGATCCGGCGCTGGTCTGGACCGGCGTCAAGGACACCGGCAAGGGCGCCGGCCTGTCCGAGATCGGCTACGACAACCTGACGCGGCCGAAATCATACCACCTGCGCGAAAAGATCTGATCCTCCCGAAAGACATTCCGATGACAAAGATGTTTTCCAAATGGAATTACCCCACCACCGTCCGCTTCGGCGCCGGCCGCATCAAGGAACTGCCTGACGCTCTCGCCTTCGCGGGCATCAAGCGGCCGCTCTTCGTCACCGACCCGGGGCTGGCGAAGCTGCCGGTGGTCGCCTCGACGCTGAAAATCCTCGACGACGCCAAGATCCCCTACGGTGTTTTCTCGGACGTCAAGGCCAACCCGGTGGAAGCGAACCTCACCGCCGGCATCGCCGTCTTCAGGAAGGGCAAGCATGACGGCGTCATCGCTTTCGGCGGCGGCTCGGGGCTCGACCTCGGCAAGCTGATCGCCTTCCAGGCCGGCCAGACACGGCCCGTCTGGGACTTCGAGGACATCGGCGACTGGTGGACGCGCGCCAATTCCGACGCCATCGCGCCGATCGTCGCCGTGCCCACCACCGCCGGCACCGGCTCGGAAGTCGGCCGCGCCGGCGTTCTCACCGACGAGACCACCCACACCAAGAAGATCATCTTCCATCCGAAGCTGTTGCCCGCGATCGTGATCGCCGATCCCGACCTCACAACCGGCATGCCGCCCTTCATCACCGTCGGCACCGGCATGGACGCGCTGGCCCACTGCCTCGAAGCCTATTCGGCCCCCGGCTATCATCCGATGGCCGACGGCATCGCGTTGGAAGGCATGCGCCTCGTCTTCGAGAACCTGCCCAAGGCCGCCGCCAACGGCAAGGACATCGCCGCCCGCGCCAACATGATGGCCGCCGCCGCGATGGGTGCCACCGCCTTCCAGAAGGGGCTCGGCGCCATCCATTCGCTGTCGCATCCGATCGGCGCGTTCTACGATACCCATCATGGCATGACCAACGGCGTCTTCATGCCCTACGTGCTCGCCTTCAATCGGCCCGCGATCGAGGAGCGCATCGCGCGTGCGGCTGCCTATCTCGGCATCAAGGGCGGCTTCGACGGTTTCGCCAGGACCATCCTGAAGCTCAGGAAGGACCTCAAGGTCCCGCATACGCTGCCGGACCTGGTCAAGGGGCTGAAGATGGACGCCAGGCGCAAGGCGGAGATCGCCGCGGCGGCGGTCGCCGATCCGAGCACCGGCACCAATCCGGTCAAGCTCACCAAAAAGGCGGCGCAGACGCTGCTTGAGGACGCGATATCAGGCAAGCTCTGAAATGCTCGCTTCGGGCGGTCGCCCCGCGGCGAAGGGCTGACGCGGGCAAAAACAATTAGCCGGAAAACAACTCGGCGGCGATTGCTAGAGCCTTGAAAAAGGAGTTAACTTTTCGCGCCCGGGGGGTCCGGCAGGCCGTCGTTCATCGGACTGTCACACGACAGCGGTACCGCATCCGAGGCGTCGAATGGCGTCAGTTCAACGGAGAGAACACATGTTCAAGTTTACGGGGAAAGTGCTTTCCCTCACGGCCGCGTCGCTCATGGTAACGACGGGCATCGTCGCTTCCGAACCGTCGGCCGAGCTCGTTGCCGCGGCAAAGGCCGAGGGCCAGCTCACCACCATCGCGCTGCCGCACAGCTGGTGCAACTACGATGAGGTGATCGGCGCCTTCAAGACGAAGTATCCGGAGATCACCGTCAACGAACTCAACCCGGACGCCGGCTCGGCCGACGAGGTCGAGGCCATCCGCGCCAACAAGGACAACAAGGGACCGCAGGCGCCCGACGTGATCGACGTCGGCCTGTCCTTCGGCCCCTCCGCGCAGGCCGAGGGCCTCCTTCAGCCCTACAAGGTGTCGACCTGGGAGACCATTCCCGCCGACGCCAAGGAGGCTGACGGCAACTGGTATGGCGACTATTACGGCGTGATGTCGTTTCTCGTGAACACCGACATCGTCGAAAACGTGCCGACCTCCTTCGCCGACCTGCTCAAGCCGGAATATGCCGGCATGGTCGCGCTTGCCGGCGATCCGCGCACGTCGAACCAGGCGATCCTGGCCGTCATGGCCGCCGGCATGTCGCGCGGCGCCGAGCCGGGAGAGGCAGCGGCCGAGGAAGGCCTCAAATTCTTCCAGGAACTCAACAAGGCGGGCAACTTCGTTCCGGTCACCGCCCGCGCCGGCACGCTGGCCCAGGGAACCACCCCGATCATCATCGCCTGGGACTACAACGGCCTGTCCTGGCGCGACGGCTTCCAGGGTAATCCGGCTGCCGAGGTCGTGGTCCCGTCCGACGCCGCCCTCGCCGGGGTCTACGTCCAGGCCATCAGCGCCTATGCACCGCATCCCAATGCCGCCAAGCTGTGGATGGAGCATCTCTACTCCGACGAGGGTCAGCTCGGCTGGCTGAAGGGCTACTGCCATCCGATCCGCTTCAATGACCTCGCGGCCAACAAGAAGATCCCGCAGGAACTGCTCGACGCATTGCCGCCCGCCGCCGCTTATGAGAAGGCGGCGTTCCCGACGATCGAACAAGTCAACGCCAACAGCGCTGCCGTAACGTCGAAATGGGACTCGGTCGTCGGCGCGGACGTCGTCGACTAAACTCAGGCGTCGGCACCAAGGGCAATTCCGGGTCGGGCAACCCGGCTCGGAATTCCACCTGAAAGGCTTGCCGAGGGGGCGGGTACGATGAGGAGCGGCAGTCGATGCGCTGGCTAGGCATACTGCCCTTCCTTCTGTTCACGTTCCTGTTCCTGATATTGCCGACGCTCTACATCGTCGTCGGAGCGTTCCAGACGCCCGACGGCGCCTTTACCTTCGACAACGTCATCGCTCTCAACCGGCCGGGCATCATCAACGCCTATTGGCTGTCGATCCGCGTCAGCTTCTATTCGGCGGTGCTCGGCTGCCTGATCGGCTTCGCCATGGCCGCGGCGGTGACCTTCGGCGGCCTGCCGCGCTGGCTGCGCTCGCCGCTGCTGACCTTCTCGGGCGTCGCCTCCAACTTCGCCGGCGTGCCGCTTGCCTTCGCCTTCATCGCCACGCTCGGCCCGGTCGGTCTGGTCACAGTCTGGCTTCGGACCGAACTCGGCATCAACCTGCGCGCCCACGGTCTCAATCTGCTCAGTCCGGGCGGACTGATCATAACCTATCTGTTCTTCCAGATTCCGCTGATGATCCTCATCATCACGCCGGCGCTCGAAGGGTTGCGCCGGGAATGGCGCGAGGCGGCGTCGATACTGGGGGCGACCACCGTTCAATACTGGCGCATGGTCGCGCTGCCGATCCTGTTCCCGTCACTGCTTGGGACGCTGGCGCTGCTGTTTGCCAACGCCTTCGGCGCGGTGGCGACCGCGATCGCCCTCACCGGCTCGACGCTCAACCTGGCGCCGATCCTGCTCTTCGCCCAAATCAGGGGGGACGTTCTCGGCAGCCCGCATCTCGGCTATGCGCTGGCGCTTGGCATGATCGTCATCACCGGAGCCGCCAATGCCGTCTACATCGTGTTGCGCGTCCGCGCCGAAAGGTGGCTGAAATGAGCCGCTGGATCGCATGGCTGGTCTTCGTCCTGGGCTGCCTCTACTTCTTCCTGCCGCTGTTCGGCATGGCCGAATTCTCGCTCTCCATGCGCAGGGAAGGCTATACGTTCGACGCTTACAGGTCGGTGCTGTCGGATCCCAATTTCCGGGCGACCTTCGGTTATTCGGTCGCCATGGCGGTCATGACCATCATCGTCGGCATCCTGCTCATCGTGCCGACGGCATACTGGGTGCGGCTGCGCATGCCGGAGATGCGGCCGATCATCGAGTTCATCACGCTTCTGCCGCTGGTGATCCCGCCCATCGTGATCGTGTTCGGCTACATACGTTTCTACAACACCTCGTCCTGGCTGCCGCTTACCGGAACCACGACCGGCACCAACATCCTCCTCCTGTTCGGCTATACCGTGCTTGCCCTGCCCTACATGTACCGGGCGGTCGACACCGGGATGCGGACGATCGACGTGCGCACGCTGACCGAGGCCGCGCAGAGCCTCGGCGCCGGCTGGTTCACCATACTGCTGCGCATTATCCTGCCGAACGTGCTGATGGCGGTCATGTCGGGCGCGTTCCTGGCCTTCGCCATCGTGATCGGCGAGTTCGTGCTGGCGGCGCTGCTCAATCGCCCGGCCTTCGGCCCCTACATGCAACTCGTCGGCGCCAACAAGGCCTATGAGCCGGCAGCGCTCGCCGTGATCGCCTTTGCGCTGACCTGGCTGTGCATGGGCCTGATACAGATCGTCTCGCGGCTGGCGCCAAAGCCGCCGAGCCGGCTCAATTGAACCTGCCCGATCGAACCTTGGGGAACCATCGATGCCGGACACATTCCTTTCGCTGAGCCACGTGAAGAAAACCTTCGGCGATCATACCGTCGTACAGGATTTCGATCTCGACATTGGCCAGGGCGAATTCGTCTCCTTCCTCGGCCCGTCCGGATGCGGCAAGACGACGGTGCTCAGGATAGTCGCCGGCTTCGAGGAACCGACTGCCGGCACCATCGTCATCGGCGGCAAGGACGTGACGCGCCAGAAGCCCAACCAGCGCAACATAGGCATGGTGTTCCAGGCCTATGCGCTGTTTCCCAACCTGACGGTTGCGCAGAATGTCGGCTTCGGCCTGAAGGTTGCCGGCATGCCGCGCGCCGAGATCGACAGCAGGGTCGCCGAGATGCTGGAGACGATCAAGCTGCCGCAATTCGGCGATCGCTATCCCTACCAGCTTTCCGGCGGCCAGCAGCAGCGCGTCGCTCTCGCCCGCGCGCTCGCTCCCCGGCCCAAGGTGCTGCTGCTCGACGAGCCGCTGTCGGCGCTCGACGCGAAGGTCCGCGTCTCGCTGCGCGACGAGATCCGTTCGATCCAGCGTTCGCTGGGCATCACCACGATCTTCGTCACGCACGACCAGGAAGAAGCCCTTTCCATCTCCGACCGCATCGTGGTCATGCATGGCGGCAAGGTGGAACAGGTCGGCGCACCCTTCGAAATCTACAATCGCCCCGCCACCAGGTTCGTCGCGGATTTCGTCGGCACGCTGAATGTCGTCGAAGGGACGGTAGCCGACCCGTCCACCGGTACCGTGCGCGTCGGTGCCGGGGAGTTCGCCCTGAAAGGCAGGCTGAACGGCTCGAAGGCCGGTGAGAAACTGTCGCTCGCGCTTCGCCCCGAGGCGATATCGCTCGGCCGCCAGCCTGGCCGCGATGCGACGCTGGGCGGCGAGATCGCTGAGGTGAGCTTCCTGGGTTCGGTCATCCGCGTACGCGTCGGCCTCGGCAAGGAAGCCGTTTCGCTCGACACCTTCAACTCGCCGGCCTCGCCGCCGCCGAAGGTCGGCGAGAAGACCGAGATCAGCTTCTCGCCCGACGACGTGCTGGTGCTGCACTAGAAGGTTCCCAAGCAGCTTTATCAAGCAACGTGGCGACGGCGAAGCTTACCTGCCCGACAAAAGCGACTTCAGCTTCACCTCGGGCGAGGCGAGAGCGGTTGGGTCGGGGCGCGCGCCCTTGGCGACCAGCATCTCGGCAAGCCTGATGTCGCGCGCCACCGCATTGCCCTTGCCGATGCCGCTGGCGGCGAGCAGCCGTCCGTCTGGGGCGAGGTGAAAGAGGATAAAGGCGCCGTCGCCAAGTTCGCGTCGGACGTGCCGGTCGGCCCCCTCCGCCAGCCCGGCGATCTGCAGCGTGAGATCGTGCTGATCGGACCAGAACCACGGCACGGCCGAGACCGGCTCCTCCGCGCCCAGCATGTTCCTGGCCGCAAGCGAACCCTGGTCCTGCGCATTGCGCCAGGATTCCAGCCGCACCCGCTGCCCGCCATAGATTTCGAGCGGAAACGAGCAGCAGTCGCC
>JALYWP010000236.1 GCA_030852655.1 Pseudomonadota bacterium
GGCGTCTTCTAAGTAAATTATTTGACGCGCTCCCATGCGCCGCCGGCGTTTTCTCGTCTGTCGGCAAACCGGCCCATCTCCCGTCCGTTATGCTGGACGGTCGCGAGCACACGGCGCGACAGGCGACCAAGGCTACCCGCGCAACCCAGCGGGCGTCACCTCAGCGCCACACTTGCCTGAATGGAGGTTGTGGCCACCCGTTCCCACAAGCAAGCTGCTGACGGAAAGTATGAGGGAGGCTGAACCGGTGTTGATAAATCGGGGGCCTGAAAGCCGGGAAAATCGGATAAGTCGTTGGTCCTGCACGATGAAAAAAATGTGAGGGCGAAAGTCTCTTCACGCTTGAACGGGACGCATACGGAAGCGGGTCGCGGCCCGTCATCATTTTCGGACTTGTGCCGAGACCCGCCGTCGATGGACAGGGTGGGCGCTCCCGAACCAAGTTCTTCGACACCGGCAGATACTCGGGACAAGCTCGAGAATGGCGGACCGAGGGATCGCGCTACGCGCCGACCTTCGCCGCAAGCGGAGGGTTGGCAGTGCATCCGTTGCATTTATGGCACTGCCGACTTCTTTCGCTGTGGATGGTCAGCCTGGCGCTGGCTTCGTGCGTTAACCCTGTCTAGATGGTCGCGCTTCCGGTTTCGAGGTTGATTCAAGACTGATCCGTTTCGGACCGGCCGGCGACATGTTTGGGATACAGGGCTTGGGTATCTTGGCGGGGTCGAACCCGCCTTGCGACGCATCTGGACCGAAACGCAATCGTAACCGACTTAATGCCAGATGTGGGCAGGGCAACAAACCGAGATGACTCCCGTGAAAGCCGCGCTTCTTTCGTTCGCCATGCTTGCCGCCATAACGCTCTGGGGCGTGGGCATCTACGGAGCCGATGCCTCGAGCGGCCATGCAGTCGTCGACGGCTACGGCGTCACCACCGCCCTCCACCGCTAGGTCTCGGCTTATCGCAATTCCGGACGGAAAACCGGGTCCCAGTTTTCCTGGAATTGCTAGGCCTCCACCGACAGCAGGCGTTTCCGCGCACCGTCGATGGCGAGCGCGGTCAGTTTCCCGCTCGCGAAAGCGCCGGTGTCGATATTGACGCGGTTGGCATGGACCTCCGCCTCCGCCACCGGCGTGTGGCCATGCACCACCACCTTGGGGTGGAGTTCCTGGTGGCGGTGGAAATCGCCCCTGATCCAGATCAGGTCCTGCGGGTCCTGCGCTTCGAGCGCCACGCCCGGTCTTATGCCGGCGTGACAGAAGAAGAAGTCGCCGAGCGCCACCGAGAATTTCAGCGTGCGCAGGAAGTCCGTGTGGCTTGCCGGCACGGCGGCGCGCAGCGCCCGGCAACTCGCAGGAAAACCGCGGATATCCGACCGATCGAGCGCAATGCCGTAGGAGCCCGCCGTCTGCACGCCGCCATAGAGGGCGAACAGGCCGTCAGGGTCCGGCCTGGCGAGGAAATCCAGGAAGCCGATGTCGTGGTTTCCAGCCAGCGAGACGATGCGCCGGTCGGCGGCAGTCTGGCGCAACAGGAATTCCAGCACACCGCTGGAATCCGGTCCACGGTCGACATAGTCGCCGAGATGGACGATGCGCCAGTCGGCCGGCCGGCGCCGCATGATCTCGGCGGCGATGCGCGCATGCATTTCGGCGAGCAGGTCGAGCCGGCCATGCACGTCGCCGATGGCGTAGACGAGCGTATTTTCAGGGCCGCGCGCGTCGCTGAAGCTGATGCCGGTCATGGACCCTGCCTAAAGCAGGGGGAGACGTTTGGCGAGGGGCTGATGTAGCGCCCCCTCCACTGGCTTCGCCGGTCCCCCTCCCCCGCTTCGCAGGGGAGGAACTGGCGCTGCTGCCGTCCGCTGCCTTGATCCTCCCCCGTTTACGGGAGGGGGACCACGCGAAGCGTGGTGGAGGGGGGCGGCATGTGATTGCCCTATCCGAGTTGGCGCCACGCCCTCACCTATGCAGGAGTTCCTTGCCGACGTCGGTGATGCGCCGCTTACCGCAGAGCGCCAGCGTCATGTCCATCTCCTTGTGGATGATCTCGAGCGCCTTGGCGACGCCGTACTTGCCGTATGCGCCGAGCCCGTAAAGGAAGGGGCGGCCGATATAGGTGCCCTTGGCACCGAGGCAGAGCGCCTTCAGCACGTCCTGGCCCGATCGTATGCCGCCATCCATGTGCACTTCGATCTGGTCGCCGACCGCATCGGCGATCGGCTCGACCATCGAGATCGATGACGGCGCGCCGTCGAGCTGGCGGCCGCCATGGTTGGAGATGATGATCGCGTCGGCGCCGGTGCTGACCGCCATCTTCGCATCCTCGACATCATTGATGCCTTTCAGGATCAGCTTGCCGCCCCAGCGCTCCTTGATCCATTCGACATCCTTCCAGGAGAGCTGCGGGTCGAACTGCTCCGTCGTCCAGGAGGAGAGCGAGGCGAGGTCGCCGACGCCCTTGGCATGGCCGACGATGTTGCGGAAGGTGCGGCGCTTCGTGCCAAGCATGCCGAAGGCCCAGCGCGGCCGCGTCGCCACCTGCCAGACATGTTTGGGGATGAATTTCGGCGGCGCGGAGAGGCCGTTGCGCAAATCCTTGTGGCGCTGGCCGAGAAGCTGGAGGTCGAGCGTCAGCACCAGCGCGGAGCATTTCGCGGCCTTGGCCCGGTCGATCAGATTGTAGACGAAATCCTTGTCCCTGAGCACGTAGAGCTGGAACCAGAACGGCTTGGTGGTGTGCTCGGCGACATCCTCGATCGAGCAGAT
>JALYWP010000238.1 GCA_030852655.1 Pseudomonadota bacterium
ATGCCGCAACCAAACTCGAACCGCGCAGGCTGCCGCCAGGTTGAACACAGGGGCTCGTGCGAAATCGGAGCAACGACATGTCGAACCAATTGACCATGCACGCCACGACCATCGTCACCGTGCGCAAAGGCGGCAAGGTGGTGATCGCCGGTGACGGCCAGGTCAGCATGGGCCAGACCATCATGAAGGGCAACGCCAGAAAAGTTCGCCGCATCGGCGCCAGCGGCAACGTGATTGCCGGCTTCGCCGGTGCGACCGCCGACGCCTTCACCCTGCTCGAACGCCTCGAAGCCAAGCTCGAACAGTACCCGGAACAGCTCACCCGCGCCTGTGTCGAGCTGGCGAAGGACTGGCGCACCGACCGCTATCTGCGCCACCTCGAAGCGATGATGCTGGTCGCCGACAAGAGCGTGTCGCTCGCCATCACCGGCAATGGCGACGTGGTGGAGCCGGAGCGTGGCGTCATGGCCATCGGCTCGGGCGGCAATTATGCGCTGGCCGCGGCGCGTGCGCTGGTCGACACTGACATCGACGCCGAGGAAATCGCCCGCCGCGCGATGAAGATCGCGTCCGAAATCTGCGTCTACACCAACAACAATTTCATCGTCGAAACGCTGGATGCCGCCTGAGGTGCGGTACGACTTCCGCGCGGTCACCGAGGCCGACCTGCCCATGCTGTCGGCCTGGCTCGCCGAGCCGCATGTCGCGGAATGGTGGGACGAGGGACCGGAGGCAGCCCTTGCGGAAATCCGCGAGGCAATGGACAGCGTCGACACCGAGCCGCTGATCGTCGAGCTCGACGGCCGGCCCATCGCCTATATACAGAGCTACGATCCGCATCTGGAGGACGGCCATCCCTATCAGGACCAGCCCTTCGGCACGCTCGGCATGGACATATCGATCGGCCCTCCCGAACTCGTCGGCAAGGGCCATGGCTCGGCGATCGTGAGGCAGTTCTCCGACATGCTTTTCGAGGAAGGCGCCCCGCGCGTCGTCATCGATCCGCGCCCAGACAATCTTCGCGCCGTCCGCGCCTACGAGAAGGCCGGGTTTCGCGCTTTCGACACGCGCACCACCATCCATGGCCGGGCTCTGATGATGGCGCGCGACGCCGAATGACGTTACCCACTCTCCCCAAGATCATCCGGCTCGAATCCGCTACAAGGTGCGCTCGTCGGCGGGCGATTAGACTGCGAGGGAAGAAATGGCTCAGCTGACGGCGGTCGACGAACGCGCGCAATGGGGCCTCGACTGGAAGGCCGGCGTCATCGTCGCGGCCCTCCTCGTCGCCGCGCAGGCAGCGATCCTGCGCCTTCAAGGCCACATCTGGATTTGCGAATGCGGCTATGTGAAACTCTGGCACGGCGTCGTCGTCAGCTCCGAGAATTCCCAGCATCTGGCCGACTGGTACACTTTCTCCCACATCATCCACGGCTTCCTGTTCTACCTGTTGTTCTGGCTGCTCTTCCGCCGCTCGACTGTCTGGACGCGCCTCTCCTTCGCCATCCTGCTGGAAGCCGCCTGGGAAATCCTCGAAAACAGCCCGATCATCATCAACCGCTACCGCGAGGCGACCATCTCGCTCGATTATTTCGGCGACTCGATCATCAACTCGGTCTCCGACACGCTGTGGATGGTCTTGGGCTTCTTTCTCGCCGCGCGCCTGCCGGTCTGGCTGACCGTGTTGCTGGCCATCTTCTTCGAGCTGGTGGTCGGCTGGCTGATCCGCGACAACCTCACGCTCAACGTCTTGATGCTGGTCTATCCGATCGAAGCCGTGAAGGACTGGCAGGGAGGCCTGTAGGTCGGCGGATCGCTCAACCCTTGCATGCGTGCGCTGGCCCCATACATAAGCGGCACCTTCCGTTGATTTGAGTATCCCGAATGTCCAGTTTTTCTCCCCGCGAAATCGTTTCCGAACTCGACCGTTTCATCATCGGCCAGAAGGACGCCAAGCGCGCCGTGGCCATCGCCTTGCGCAACCGCTGGCGCCGCCAGCAGCTCGAAGGTCAGATGCGCGAAGAGGTGATGCCGAAGAACATATTGATGATCGGCCCGACCGGCGTCGGCAAGACCGAGATTTCGCGCCGCCTTGCAAAACTCGCGGGCGCGCCCTTCGTCAAGGTAGAGGCAACCAAGTTCACCGAGGTGGGCTATGTCGGCCGCGACGTCGAGCAGATCATCCGCGATCTCGTCGAGATCGCCATCGGGCTGGTACGCGAGAAGATGCGCGAGGACGTTAAGGCGCGCGCCCATGTCAATGCAGAGGAACGGGTGCTGGAGGCGCTGGTCGGCAAGACCGCCTCGCCGGCGACGCGCGACAGCTTCCGGAAGAAGCTGCGCAACGGTGAGCTCGACGACAAGGAGATCGAGGTCGAAGTAGCCGACACCGGCACGGGCGGCATGCCGAGCTTCGACATACCCGGCATGCCGGGCGGCTCGGTCGGCGTGCTCAACATCAACGACATGCTGCAGAAGGCGATGGGCGGCAAGAGGACCAAGACGCGCAAGACGACCGTCAAGGAATCCTACGACCTCCTGGTAAACGACGAATCCGACAAGCTGCTCGACCAGGACGAGGTGGTCCGCCAGGCGCTGGAATCGGCCGAGAACGACGGCATCGTCTTCCTCGACGAGATCGACAAGATCGCGGCGCGCTCCGGCGTGGTCGGCGGCCCGTCGCGCGAGGGCGTGCAGCGCGACCTGCTGCCGCTCGTCGAAGGCACGACGGTCGCCACCAAATACGGGCCGATCAAGACCGATCACATCCTGTTCATCGCGTCGGGCGCTTTCCACGTCTCCAAGCCCTCGGACCTGCTACCGGAGTTGCAAGGCCGCCTGCCGATCCGCGTCGAGCTTCGCGCGCTGGAGAAGGACGATTTCGTCCGCATCCTGACCGAGACCGAGGCCAGCCTCATCAAGCAGTATATCGCGCTGATGAATACCGAAGGCGTCGAACTCGATTTCACGACTGATGCCATCGACAAGCTGGCGCAGATCGCCGTCGACCTCAACGCCAATGTCGAGAACATCGGCGCACGGCGCCTGCAGACCGTCATGGAGCGCGTGCTCGACGACATTTCCTTCGACGCGCCCGACAAGAGCGGCACGACGCTCGAAATAGATGCGGCCTATGTCGAGAAGAATGTCGGCGACATGGCCCGGAACACGGATTTGTCGAGATTCATCCTATAGAGGCGGCGGTTCAGACCGGCGGCGCGTCGACAATGATATGCCGTCCGGGCATGCAAACAGGGTGTGGCCGAATGGAACCAGTCGGGCAATTCCCGCGGGCTGGTGTTGGGCGTAGTTCCATTCCTGCCTCGACTCGGGCATGCGCATTCCCTAGTTTGCGCGGCGGTTATTGAGGGACGACCCTCGGGTGCGGCGGTAAATGGTCGGGCAGGATTTTTTCGGACGGGCTTTTTGGGCGCGGGCTTTTCTGGCCGCGTTTCTCGTGGTCGGCAGCTTGTCCTTTGTCGGCGCGGCGACCCTCGTGCCGCCGGGCAACCGTTCGATCGAGCAGCCCGGCGTACCCGGCGGCTCCACGAAGCGCACCAAGGCCGGCCGCACGACCTTCGACGCAAAATACCGCAAGGTTTATGCGCTGCTGAAGAACGACCGCGCGCTGCGCGACAAGATCGTCGAGGCTGCCAACGCCTACGGCATCGATCCCCTGCACATCGTCGGCGCCATCGTCGGCGAACACACATATAATGTCGACGCCTACGACCGGCTGCAGACCTATTACGTCAAGGCCGTCGCCTATCTGAAGGCCGACCTCTCCTTCAGCCATGATGGCGAGAACGTCGCCGATTTCGTACAGCGGCCGCAATTCTCCGAGTGCACCGCGCCCGACAGCTACAGTCTCTGGACCTGCCGCGAACGCGTCTGGAACCGGTTTTTCCGCGGCAAGTCCGTCGGCGGCACTACCTTCCCGGACAACCGCTTCGCGGCCGTCTTCTTCCAGCCCTTCTATGCCGGCCAGACATTCGGGCTCGGCCAGCTGAGCCCGCTGACGGCGCTGCAGATGAGCGATCTCGTGCACAAGGTTTCAGGTCTTCCACGCCTCGACGCTGGCAAGCCGAACAAGGTCTACGAGACCATCATGGATCCAGACCTCACGCTCAATTACGTTGCAGCCGCCCTCAAAAAGTCGATCGACGCCTATGCAGAGATCGCCGGGTTCGACATATCGCAGAACCCCGGCATTACAGCGACGCTCTACAATGTCGGCAATCCCGACGCCCGTGCCTATGCGCTGAAGCGCGAGAACGACGAGCGCGCTGCAAAGGGCGAAGCGCCCCGTTTCCCGGAGGAAAATTATTACGGTTGGCTGGTCAACGAAAAGCTGCCGGAGTTGAAGACGGTATTCTAAGCGGCCGATCGTCTTCGCCAAGAGAACAAGCCGCTCAATCGTCGTAGCGGCGCGGTGCCGGCCTCGGCAGCCCCTCTACCAGGACTCTCATTTCCCCAAGCGTCCTTGCGTCAAGGCAGCCGATCCGTTCGGCGAGCATGTTCGCCAGTTCGGTAGCCGCCGGCGACAGGCCCGACGTGTCGATGACCACGCGCGGCCGCGACTGGCCGGCGAGCCGCAGCACCTCCTCGGCGTCATCCCAGATCACGTTGAAATAGCCGATGATTTTCTGCAGCAGTACCCAGGTCGGCACGCCGCGCCGCCCATGCTCCAGCGCAGAGAGATAGGCCGCGCTGACGCCGATCGCGGCAGCCATCTCCTTCTGGGTGACGCCCTTCTTGCAGCGCAGCTCGCGCAGTTTTTCTCCCAGCGGGGTCATGCGCTCCTGCGCAGGCGGATATAGAGCGCGCCCTCGCCGCCATGGTTGCGCGCCGCGAGATCGTGGCTGGACACCAGCGCGCGGAAAGGCGGCGTCGACAGCCAGGCCGGCACCTGCCGCCTGAGCACCCCGTCACCGCCCGACGACATGCCCTTGCCCGTGATGACCAGCACATAGCGCACGCCGCTTGCATGCGCCCTTTGGAGGAAGGACAGCAGCAGCGCATGCGCCTCGCTCTGCGTCATCCCATGAAGGTCGACGCGGCCCTCTATGGGCAGACGTCCCCGCGCGAGTTTGTCCAGCGTCGGCCGGTCGAGCACATGCGCCACATGCTGCCGTTTCGGCGCAGCGGGCATCGTCGCGATCGTGGCGGGCGCTGCCATTGCTTTCGGCAACTTTTCCACCGCCGGCCCAGGCGTCTTCTCCTCGACCGGCTGTTTGCCCTTCAGCGGCGTGGCCGATCTCGCTACCAGGTTCCACAGCACCCGGTCCTCGTCGGAGAGTTTTTTGCCGGCTCGGCTCATCGTGAACCGCCTTCAAGCAGGGTTCTGGGCAAAAGCGCATAAAAGTCCGCCGCGTTGCGCACCACCCCGGCGATCTCGCCGGCAGCGTCGCCCGACCCGGCGAACAGATCGCCCCGAGCCGGCCCAACGATCGCCGAGCCCGTATCCTGCGCGATCATCAGCCGTCGAAAGCTTCCGCCGCCGAATGCCGTCAGCGAGGGCGCGTCTATGTAGAAAGGAGTTCCGAAAGTATGCAGCAGCCGGTCGACCGCCACCGAGCGACCCGGCGTCAGCGGAACCTTCGCCGCCGCCACCGGCCCCAGCTTGGGGTCCTCGACCGCCGCCTCGCGGAAGAAGATGTAGGAGCGGTTCTTCCAGAGTATCTCGTCGACGCGCCCCGGATTCCCGGCCAGCCAGGCACGGATCGACTGCATCGTGACATCGGCCAGCGGGATTTCGCGGAGGTCGGCAAGCACCCTGCCTATTCCCGTAAATCTCTGGCCGGATTTCGCCGCAAAGGTCACGCGCTTCGTCGAGCCGTCGGTCATCTCCAGCCGCGCCGCACCCTGGACATGGATGAAGAAGGCGTCGACCCGGCTTTCCAGCCAGGCGATTTCCAGTCCCTGCCCGGCCAAGGCGCCCTTTTCGATCGCCGCGCGGTCGAAATATTCCACCGGTCCGGCCTGCGTCTTTCGCCCGTAGGCGAGATAGGGATCGATGCCTGCAGGGCGGTTGGCGTCGTCGATATCGACCAGGTCTTCCGGCCGCCTGAGCAGCGGCACGACGAATCTTTCCGTCATGACCGGCGAGGCCGCGACCACAGGCTCGTAGAAGCCGGTCACGAATCCCCGTCCAGCGCCGGCAGGCGACACCAGCGCCGGCACGAAATGCCGCTCGAAAAAGCGCCTCGCCCCACTGCCGTCCACCGGCGATGTTTCACGTGAATCCGCATAAGGCCGCGCAAAACTCTCGAATGTCACGCCAAGCCGGCCGCTGCGATAGGATTTTGTCAGGGCATGAAAAGCGGAGCGCCGAAAGGCCTCGTAGGCAGGAAGGTGGTCGTCTTCGGCCCAGCCGGGCAGGTTGGAAAAAGAAACAGGCTGGAAGAGAGGAGAGAGCGGCACGGGACCAGTTCCGGATACCGCCTCGCCCAATCAATCTTCCTCTTCGGTCGCGACGAGCTTCCAGTTCGGGTCCTTCGAACGGGTATCGCGCGCGAAGGTCCAGACGTCCTTCACCTCGGCCACCGTCTCGGGATCGCCGTCGATCACCTCGCCGGCCTTGTCGCGCGTTGCCGAAATCAGCTCGCTGACGATGCGCAGCGTGACATGCGCCTCGCTGCCCTTCATCTCGGCCGAGACGATATCGACCTTGTCGATGCCGACGAAGGAGGACTGGATCTTCTCCGACCGCGTCTCGCGATCGGCGATCGCTGCGACGAAACCGTCGAAAACCTCCCGCGACAAAAGGTTCTTCAGCGTCTTCCGGTCGCCGTCCGCATAGGCCATCACGATCATCTCATAGGCCATCTTGGCGCCGTCGACGAAGGTTTTCGGATCGAAGGACGGATCGGCGTCGCGGATCGCGCGCAACCCCTTGTTGAGATCGCTGCCCGGCTTCTCGAAAGCATCGATGGACGCGTAGACGTCGTCGGCCGGCTGGCCTGCGGCGCGTTTGCGGGGCAAGGAGACGACATTTTCGTTCTTGGCCGGGGCATCCTTGGCGGTGCGGGCAGCTGTATAGGGATCAAAGGGCGGACGCTCATTGCCGGTTCGGCGGCCGAGCACATTGCGCAGCTGGAAAAAGATCACCACAGCCGCTACGAGGAAAAAGATCGTGCCGAAGTCGAAAAATTCCATGTGTCCGCCAGTAGATCCCTTGCTCCGGCCTGTCGTCAGCCCGTATTCCGGCCACAAGCCGTCTCGCTGCGCCGGGCAGGTTCCGATACCTGCATATAGAACGCCTGCCGCGATCATTCAAATCAAGGCGTGCATACCTATCTAACATGGAAAGCACCAGCGGTGGCGGAGGTTTTGTGGCCGCGGCCGAAAACCACGATTCCGGCCAGCCGGCACGTCCCCGCGGAGAGATATCCGAAACCGATGCGACTTCCCATCATCCCGATCTTTCTTCTGGCCCTGCCCTTCCTCGAGATCGCCGGCTTCGTGATCGTCGGGCGGCAGGTCGGGGTGCTTTACACGCTCGCCTTGATCATTGCGGCCGGCGCGCTCGGCGCGATCCTGCTGCGCATCCAGGGATTCGGCGTAATGACGCGGGTCCGGCACGAGCTCGATGCCGGCGGCGATCCGAGCCGCGAACTCGCCCACGGCGCGATGATCCTGCTCGCCGGCATATTGCTCCTCATCCCCGGTTTCCTCACCGACATAATCGGCCTGCTGCTCTTTCTGCCGCCGGTGCGCGACCTCGCCTGGCGCTTCCTCAAGAGACGCATCGTCGTTTCGGCCGGCTCGTTCGGTGGCTTCACGCGCCCGGGTGCCGGACCCAATGCAGGGCCGGGCGCCCGCCCGAATGGCCGGCGGGGCGGCAAGACGATCGATCTCGACGCCGACGAGTACAGGGCCGGTCCCCAGGCAGAACCCCGGCCCGATTCGCCTTGGCGGCGTATCGACAAGGGGATGGACAAAGACTGACGCCGGGAGCCTGTCGGCCGCCTGCAAAACCTTGTCTTGCCATGCCTGCCATGCTAGCCAACGCCCGACTTCGCACCGGGCCGCGCGTCGGCCCTATTTTACAGAGACAAGGAACCGGCTCATGGCCAACGAAGAAGAAAAGCCGGCAGGCACCGTGACCAATGGAGACGGCGCCAAGGCGGCTCTCAACGTTCTCGCCCAGTATGTGAAGGACCTCTCCTTCGAAAGCCCAGGCGCGCCGAATTCGCTGCGCGGCCGCGACAAGGCTCCGAATATCGCCATCAACGTCAACGTCAACGCCAATCCGATGTCGGACAAGGAATTCGACGTCCTGCTGACGCTGACAGCCAAGGCTTCCTTTGAAAAGGACGTGCTGTTCAACGTCGAGCTCGTCTATGGCGGTGTCTTCCGCATCGAGGGTTTCCCGCAGGAGCACATGCTGCCCCTGCTCTTCATCGAATGCCCGCGGCTGCTTTTCCCTTTCGCGCGCCAGATCGTCGCCGAGGCGACCCGCAATGGCGGCTTCCCGCCATTGATGCTCGACCCGATCGACTTCGCGCAGATGTTCCAGCAGAAGCTCGCCGAGGACCAGGCCAAGACGAAGGCCCAGGTCAGCTGAGCGTCGAAATCCGAGTGTCAAGGAACCCGGCCTCGCGCCGGGTTTTTTATTGCGCCGGTCGTTTCGCTCTTCTGGCCCTTGTGCAAGGAGCAGGCACGCCGCCTTGTCCGGCGCCTGATGACTGTGCTGGAAAAACATGCGGACCGGACGGCAAGCGGATTGGTCAACGGGCTCATCGGCGTCGTGATCTTCAGCGCCTCGCTGCCCGCCACCAGGGTGGCGGTGCTGCAGTTCGACCCGCTGTTCCTCACCGGGGCGCGCGCGGCGATCGCCGGTCTGCTGGGGCTCGGCCTGCTGCTTCTGTTCAGGGAAAGGCGCCCCTCGCGCGGCGATCTGGGCTCCCTCTTGATCACCGCCCTGGGCGTCGTCGTCGGCTTCCCGCTGCTCACTGCGCTTGCCCTCCAATACGTCACCTCGGCACATTCGATCGTCTTCATCGGACTGCTTCCGCTGTCGACGGCGATATTCGGCGTGTTGCGTGGCGGCGAGCGGCCGAGGCCTGCCTTCTGGCTGTTTTCCGCGGCCGGCAGCGCGCTGGTGGCCGGGTTTGCCTTCATGCAGGGAGTGGCCGCCTCGCCGATGGGCGATGCGCTGATGCTCGCCGCCATCATCGTCTGCGGCCTGGGCTACGCCGAGGGTGCAAAACTGTCGCGCACGCTTGGCGGATGGCAGGTCATCTCCTGGGCGCTGGTCCTGTCGCTGCCGGTGATGGTCGCCCTGTCGATCGTCACCATGCCGGCTTCTTTCGAAGGAATAGGACTGCCGGCGTGGATCGGCCTCGCCTATGTGTCGGTCTTCTCGATGCTCGTCGGCTTCGTCTTCTGGTATCGCGGGCTTGCCGAGGGCGGCATCGCCGCCGTCGGGCAGCTGCAACTGCTGCAACCCTTCTTCGGCCTGGCCATCGCCGCCGCGCTGCTCGGCGAGTCCGTCACATGGCTGATGTTCCTGATCACCGTCGGGGTGATCCTGTGCGTCTTCGGCGCACGAAAATTTGCCCGGTAGACCGAATTGAAGCTGCCTCAAAGTGCCCTTTGCGCAGCCACCCCTTCGTCCAGCTGCAGCCAAACGGCCTTTTCGCCCAGTTCCCTGACCAGCCTGCCGTGCGCGGCCAGGTCCGCATCGGTCAGGCGCGGCGGCAGCGGCGCCGGACGCTGGCGTATGGTGATCTCGACACTGACGGCCTCGTAATTGTCGGCGCCGCCGCCAGCAATGGTCTCCAGTCCGAGCGCTGCCTGCTTGCCGCCGATCAGCTCGATATAGACTTCCGCCAGCAGTTCCGAATCCAGCAGCGCGCCATGCTTGGTGCGGTGGCCGTTGTCTATGCCGTAGCGGCGGCAGAGCGCATCGAGCGAGTTCGGCCCCATCGGATGCTTGCGCTTGGCGATTGCCAGCGTGTCGACGACGCGGCCCTGGTCGATGCCGGGCCGGCCGATGCGGTCGAGTTCCGCATTGATGAAGGCGATGTCGAAGCTGGCATTGTGGGCTACCAGATGCGCGCCGTCGATGAAGGCGATGAACTCTTCGGCGATGTCGGCAAAGGTCGGCTTGTCGACGAGGTCTGCCGCGCTGATGCCGTGGACGGCCTGTGCCTCGACGTTGATCGCGCGTCCCTGGGGGTTGATGTATCGGTGGAAGCTGCGGCCGGTCGGGAAGCGGTTGACGAGCTCGATGCCGCCGAGCTCGATGATGCGCTCGTCGCGCCAGTCCAGCCCTGTCGTCTCGGTATCGAAGACGATTTCCCGCATCGAATCAGCTTCTCCTTTGCCGCAGAGCATGAAGGGACGGACGCCGCCCCGCAAGGTTTCGTCCGTCCCCGTCCCCCCTTGTCCTCAGGAGAGCAGCGGCGCCAGCGGCGGCTGCCGCATCGGCTCCGGAGGACCAGCCCTAAAAGGGATCTGGGCCAGTGACCCATCCGCGAAGAACAGCGCCTCGAGGTCGGCAGGGTCGGTGCGCAGCAGGAAGGTCAGCATGCCCATGGCGAGCGCCGCCGAGCGCGGCGTGGCAGCCTGGCCGGTTTCAGGCGACAGTTCGTCACCGGTGAGCACGGCGGAAAGCTGATGCGCCAGCATCAAGAGGCGGCCCCAGGCCGCCATGCATTCGGGACTCAAATCAATGTCGGATTGTTTGTTGGTACGGGCCATCTGGCTTTCTTTCGTTGTCATGAGGGATTGTTCCCGCGCTTCGTTTTCGAAGCCGGGGTGTGGGAAGGCGGCGCATGGGGCGACGTCTTCAATTATTATTATTTGACGCGCTCCCATGC
>JALYWP010000269.1 GCA_030852655.1 Pseudomonadota bacterium
CGCCTCGCGCGTCGAGACGCTGAAGGTGCTTTTGCGCAATGCCGGGCCGATGGAGCAAATGACCGATCGCAGCTCCAGGGAATTGTGGCGCGACATACGAGACTGCGTGCCCTTCGCCGACGGCACCGCGCGGCCGGTCTGGCGCGTGTCGATGGCGCCGTCGGAGGCGCACAAAATGGTTCTGGCGCTGCGCATGGAGACGGGCGCCGACGCATTCTACGACTGGCAGGGCGGGCTCATCTGGCTGCGCATGGAGGCCGAGCCCGAATCCGAGGCGCTGCGCAGGCGCGTCCGGCAGTTCGGCGGCGGGCATGCGACACTGATGCGCGCAAGCCCCGCCTGGCGCACCGCCGTGCCGGTGTTCGAGCCGCAGGCGCCCGCGCTGGCAGCGCTGTCGGCACGGCTGAAGGCCGAGTTCGACCCGAAGAACATCCTCAATCCGGGACGCATGGCAGCCGCCGCCAACTCTGCTACGCTGGTTCAAGCAACGGAGGAGAACGCATCATGACCGAAACAACGCCGCCCGCAGCGCCGCGCCAGACCGACCGCTGGCTCGAGCCCGGCCCGACCAACGCATTGGTCGTCTACATCCTCTATCTGGCCGGCCTGGTGATCGGCATCAGCGGGCTGATTGGACTGGTAATCGCCTACATCAATCGCGGCAAGGCCGGCGGCTTCGTCGAGACGCATTACACCTGGCAGATCCGAACTTTCTGGATCGGGTTGCTCTACGGACTGATCTCGGCGGTGCTGATGATGCTCGCGATCGGCTTCGTGCTGATGTTCGCGGTGGCGGTGTGGTTCATCGTGCGTTGCATCATCGGCATCCAGGCCCTGCAGCGCGGCGAGCCGATCAAGAACCCCGAAAGCTGGATCATCTAGGAACAGCATCCGCGTGCAAACCACATTCACCGCCGAGCAGCTTGCCGACCCGCATGTGGCGGAGTCGGAAAAGATCCTGCGCAAATGCGTGCATTGCGGCTTCTGCACGGCGACCTGCCCGACCTATGTGACGCTCGGCAACGAACTGGATTCACCGCGCGGAAGAATCTACCTGATCAAGGACATGCTGGAGAACGGGCGGGCGGCGGACAGGGAGATCGTCACCCATATCGACCGCTGCCTGTCCTGCCTCGCCTGCATGACGACCTGTCCGTCGGGCGTGCACTACATGCATCTCGTCGACCATGCGCGGGCGCATATCGAGAAGACGTACAGGCGGCCCTTCGCCGACCGGATGATGCGCGCGATGCTGGCCGCCGTGCTCCCCTATCCCGGCCGTTTTCGCGCGGCTCTGATGCTGGCGAAGCTCGGCCGGCCGTTAGCCGGCCTGTTCGAACGAAGCGCGGTACTGAAGCCGGTTTCGGCCATGCTGAAACTTGCGCCGGCCTCGGTGCCCCGGCGCTCGCGCAAATCCTCGCCCGGCGTGCATGCGGCTGCCGGCGCGAGGAAGAAACGCGTCGCGATCCTGACCGGCTGCGCGCAGTCGGTGCTCGATCCCGGCATCAACGATGCGACGATCTCGCTGCTGACCAGGCTCGGCGTCGAGGTCGTGGTACCCAGGGGCGAGACATGCTGCGGGTCGCTCACTCACCACATGGGCCGCGAGGAGGCCGCGCTCGCCTCGGCGCGGCAGAATGTCGATGCCTGGATGCGCGAGATCGAGAGTGGCGGGCTCGACGCGATCGTCGTCACAACGTCCGGCTGCGGCACGACGATCAAGGACTACGGCTTCATGCTGAGGCTCGATCCTGCCTATGCCGAGAAAGCGGCAGCCGTATCCGCGCTCGCGAGGGACGTCACCGAATTCCTCGCCACGCTCGACCTGCCCGAGCCCGCGCTAAAGCCGGAGTTGACGGTCGCATACCATTCGGCCTGCTCGATGCAGCACGGCCAGAAGATCGTCCGCGAGCCAAAAGCACTTCTGCAGAAGGCCGGCTTCATCGTGAAGGAGCCGCGCGAGGGGCATCTCTGCTGCGGCTCGGCCGGCACCTACAACATCATGCAGCCGGAGATTTCCGCGCAATTGCGCGACCGCAAGGTCAAGAACATCGAGGCGACGGGCGCGGCACTCGTCGCCACCGGCAATATCGGCTGCATCACGCAGATCGCCTCGGCGGCGAAACTGCCGGTGGTGCATACGGTCGAACTGCTCGACTGGGCCTATGGCGGCAAAAGGCCGGCGGGGGTTCCTGCCTCTGCGAGCGGCTGAACTTCGTTCCGACGAAATCTCGCATTCCGGCAGCCCCTCGGCAGGTTCATTACCTCCGAGGTCATTGAATCCAAGTGACGCAATGGCATGTTCAGCCCAGCGGCCATGCGTGGGCGTGGGAGCTGACGCCCTCAAGGAGATACGGAATATGAGCGTTACCTATCTTATCGTCTTCACGGTCCGGCCGGAGCAACGGGAGCGATTTCTCTCGCTGCTGAACGGAGTTCTCGATGCGATGCGGTATGAAACCACCTTCGTCAACGCGACCTTGCACGGCGATCCGGCTGATCCCGACCGCTTTCTTCTGCACGAAACCTGGACCGATCATCAGGATGTCGTCGATGTGCAGATAAAGCGAGCTTATCGCGACGCATGG
>JALYWP010000310.1 GCA_030852655.1 Pseudomonadota bacterium
TTCCGGCAGTTCCTGATGGGTGAAGCGCGGAAGGAACTGCCGGACGTGGCGCCGTCGATCGGCGACTGGGCAAACCATCTGTCGACGCTGTTTCCGGATGTCAGGCTGAAGCGGTTCCTGGAGATGCGCGGCGCCGACGGCGGGCCGTGGCGCAGGATCTGCGCCCTGCCGGCTTTCTGGGTGGGGCTGCTCTATGACGCGGAGGCGCTCGACGCGGCGGAAGCACTGACCCACGACTGGACATACAATGAAGTCAAGGCGATGCGCGAGGCGGTACCGGCCAAGGGCATCGGCGCCGAATTCCGCGGCGTGACGCTGCGCGACATGGCGCGCGAAGTGCTGGCGATCTCCCGGCAGGGGCTGGGAAACCGCGCCAGGAAGAACCGCGACGGCTATGACGAGACCTCCTTCCTCCACACGCTGGACGAGGTGGTGGCGCGAGGAACGACCAGCGCCGAGGAGATGCTCGATGCCTACCACACGCGCTGGGGCGGTTCGATCGAGCCGGCTTTCCTCGAATACGCGTACTGAGACGAGGCCAGCTGCCCGCGGTCGGCGGCCGGAAGAGCCGCTCCAAAATCCGCTTCTATCGACCGATGAATGGTTCTACGCTTTCGCCAGGCGCGTGGAGTGCTTTCGAGGAGACCGACGATGAACCTGTTCGACATGCTGACCAATGCACAGAACGGCCAGGGCATGGATCAGATCGCGCGGCAGTTCGGCCTGTCGCAGCAGCAGACGCAGGCCGCGGTCGAGGCGCTGCTGCCGGCGTTCAGCCAGGGGCTGAAGCGCAACGCGTCGGACCCTTATGGCGTCGGCAGTTTCCTCAACGCGATGGCCAGCGGACAGCATGCCAAGTATTTCGAGGACGTGCAAAATGCATTCTCGCCGCAGGGCATGGCCGAGGGTAACGGCATTCTCGGGCACCTGTTCGGCTCGAAGGAGCTTTCGCGTGCGGTGGCCGGACAGGCGGCGCAGGCGACCGGCCTTGCCCAGCAGACCCTGCAGCAGATGCTGCCGGCCATCGCCTCGATGATCATGGGCGGGCTGTTCAAACAGTCGACGGGCCAAATCAATCCGGGCCCGGCCAGCCATGCCGCAGGCTTCGGCGGCTCCGGCAATCCGCTGCAGGAGATCATCGAGCAGATGATGCGGCAAGGTGGGCAGACGGGAGGCGGCGCGGGCATGCCCGACAGCCGACCGCAGCAGGCACCTCGGCCAAGGCAGGCGGAGCGGCAGCCGCAGGGACAGACGTCGGGTGGCGACCCGTTCGACAATCCATTCGGCAAGATCCTGAAGGACATGTTCGGCGGCGCGATTCCGGGAATGCCGGGAGGCATGCCCGACGGGCAGGAGCCGCAGCAGCCGCAGCCGAGACAACGCCGGAGCGCGCCGGAACCGGAAGATCAACCGCAGGGACGGGCACAAAACCCATTCGGCGACAATCCGCTCGGAAAAATCTTCGAAGAGATGCTGAAGGGCGCGCAAGGCGGCCAGCAGGCCCCCGCTCCCGAGCCGCGACGGCCACGCGCCGGCCGGGATATGGGTTCGGATCAAGGACGGCGGCCGAAAAACCCCTATGACGACCTGTTCGGCGAGATGTTCGAGACGGGATCGAAACAGCGCGATGAATACCAGAAGGGCATGGAATCGATCTTCGACCAGTTCAGCAGAGGCATGGACCGGTATCGTTAAAAGGCCCGGCCTTCGCGGAGAAGGCCGGGCACTGTAGCAGGCAGCCGGCGGGGAAACCGGCAGGGTTGGGAGCCTGCGTCAACTGTTCACGCCACCTGGCGCGCCGCCGCCTCGATTTCGCGCAGACGTACTGCGGCGAGCGAGCCCAGTCGCACGGTCGGATCGCTGCCGAAAGGCAGGTCGATGGCGACGGAAAGATCGGTGCGCGTCAGGCCGATGTCTGAGAGTTCGGCATCGGACATTTCGCCGAGGCGGTAGAATTCGCGGCGATTTCTCCAGGCGCGCAGGAAATTGCGGACGGCGTTCACGAGACGCGCGGCGGAGTATGCATCCGAGCGCGCTGCGGGCGCCGCGTCCGTGGCGTGGGCGATCGTGGCCATCTCAATTCTCCTTTCAGGACAAGAAGTGCCCGCCCCGAAACCGCCAGGGGGAGCGGTCGGGCGAAGAGGCTTCTTCTTCGGTTTACGCTAGGACATTGCCACCAGAAGATTGATTTATCCAACGAATGTTTCTAATCTTTAGCATCAACGACGATGATAGGTGACAGCATGGCATCGCCGCTCGATCTCGACCAGTTGCAGACCTTCGTCACCATCTCCGACACCGGCAGCTTCACCCGCGCGGCAGACGAGGTGCACCGCACACAGTCGGCCGTCTCGATGCAGATGCGCAGACTGGAGGAGCGCATCGGCAAACCGCTGTTCGAGAAGGACGGGCGCACCAACAGGCTGACCGAAGAGGGCGAGAAGCTGCTGTCCTACGCGCGGCGACTTCTGCATCTCAACCGCGAAACGCTTGCAGCTTTCGACGACCGGGCGCTCGAAGGTACGGTGCGCATCGGCATTCCCGACGACTATGCCGACCGCTTCCTGCCCGAGATCATGGCCCGCTTCGCGCGCTCCAACCCGCGGGTCGAGCTGACGGTGATCTGCGAACCGACGCCGGGGCTGGTCGAGCACCTCAAGCGCGGCAATCTCGATCTTTCCATCGTCACCCACAGCGACGCGCACGCGCCGTCCGAGGTGGTGCGGCGCGAGCCGCTGCTTTGGGTCTCGTCGGCGAACCACGCCACGCATGATGAAGACGTGCTGCCGATGGCGTTCGGCCGGCCCAACTGCATCTGGCGGCGCGCGGCGATCGACGTGCTCGACAACATGAACCGTGAATATCGCGTGCTGTTCTCCAGTTTCTCGGCGACCGTCGTCACCGCGGCGGTGCTGTCCGGGCTGGCGATCTCGGTGCTGCCCGAATGCGCATTGCGGCCCGGCATGCGGGTGCTCGGCGAAGCCGACGGCTTTGGCGTCCTGCCCGACTGCAGGATCGGCATCATGCGCGGGCACTCGGCACGGACCGACATCGGCGATGCGATCGCGCGCCACATCACCGACAGCCTGGACAACATCTCGGTGCCGATGGTGGAAGAGCCGGGCGGCTTCGACTTCGCCGCGCTGACCTCGGCGGTGCGGGGACGAAGGCAGAAACCGGGCCAGATCATGCCGGGCTGGTGAGTTCGCCGGAAACCGAATTTTTCCGTTCTTCCGAAAGCAATTGTTAACGCTGCGCAGGGAGTCTCTTCGGGTCCGGAACTGCCCACCAACCGGATGGCTCACCGACGGAGAGACGAGATGACCCGCATTCTGGCCGTATCGCTAACTGCCTTGATGCTCGCCGGCTGCGGATCGTCGCAGGCGACACGGACGGCGTCGGGAGCGGTGATCGGCGCCGGCACCGGCGCGGTCGCCGGAGCGGCAATCGCCGGAACGACGGGTGCTGTCGTCGGTGGGCTGGGCGGAGCCGCGGTCGGCGCCGTGGTCGGCGCGAACAAGTAACGCGCCGAACCGGGCCTGTCGTCAGGAGGCCGAGCGCAGCGGGGTGCGCTGCGGCGTGACGAGGCGACAGATCTCGCGCGGCTCCACCGGCGGGGAAAGCAGGAAACCCTGCAGTTCGTGGCAACCCATCCTGACCAGCAGGTCGCGCTGCTCCGGCGTCTCGACGCCTTCGGCGGTGACCTTCACCTTCAGCGCCGCGGCAAGTTCGACAATGGCTTTCACGATGCCGCTGGCGCCTTCGGACGCACCGAGCGTCCCGACGAAGGAACGGTCGATCTTCAGCTTGTCTATGGCGTGGCGCTGCAGATAGTTGATCGACGAATAGCCGGTGCCGAAATCGTCGAGCGCGATGACGATGCCGGCTGCCCTGAGCCGCGTCAGAACGCTCCTGGTGGAAGGACTGTTTTCGAGCAGCGCGCTCTCGACGACCTCGATCTGGATGCGCGATGGCGGCACGCCGGCCTCGCGCAGGACGCCGAGCACTTTGTCGGCGAAAGAGGCGTCGCGCAGCTGGAGCGGGGATACGTTGAAAGCGATCCACGGCAGGTCGCTGGCAGCGGCGAAGCGCGCCACCCGGTCCAGCACCCAATCGCCGAGCAGGCCGGTCATGCCGCGCTCGTCGGCGATCGAGACGAAATGCGCCGGCGACAGCGTGCCATGCACGGGATGGTCCCAGCGGATCAGCGCCTCGGCGCCGACGACAGTGCTGCCGTCGGGAGCATAGACCGGCTGGTACACGAGCCTGATGCCGTCACCGCCTGTGAGAGCCGAGCGAAGGTCGCTTTCGATCATGCGCTTGCGCGCAATAAGATCGTCCATGCCGCCGACAAAGACCTCGTGGCGGCTGCGGCCGTTCTTCTTGGCCTCGTAGAGCGCGATATCGGCCTTGCGCAGCAGGTCGGCGGGGTCGGTGTCGGGTCCGCTGGAAATCGCGACACCGATCGAGGCGCCGATGAATACCTGGTTGCCGAGCAGGCTGAACGGCCGGCCGAGTTCGCCGAGCAGGCGTTCGCAGAGCTCTTCGGCGGTTCCCAGAGTCTTGACGTCGAAGATGATGACCGCGAACTCGTCGCCGCCGAGCCGCGCTACGGTGTCGACATTGCGGACGGACTTCACGAGGCGGGCGGCTGTCTGCCTGACCAGCTCGTCGCCGCAAGGATGGCCGAACGTGTCGTTGACGGTCTTGAAGCGATCGAGATCGATATAGAGCAGGCCGATCCTCCTGCCGTCGCGGGCGACGGCGGCAAGCGCGCGCTTCAGCCGGTGCTCGAACAGCGCGCGGTTGGGCAGGCCGGTCAGCGTGTCGTGGGAAGCGAGATATTCGGCGTTATCCTGGCTGCGCTGGAGCGCGCCGGCGGCGCGGCGCAGCCGCTTGAGCAGGAACCAGAGCACGCCGGCGGCGAGCAGGCCGAAACCGATGAGCGCGGGGCTCGCCTGCCGGATCAGGGTGAGACCCGGGCGATCGGGGTTCCAGGCGATGTAGCCGAGGATGACGCCGTTCGAGCCCATCAGCGGGATACTGGCGGCCGGCAGCGCCGAGGTGAGCTGCGGCAGAAGATGGGCGTCGGCAAGCAGGTATTTTGCCGCGATGTCGTCGATGAGCCGGGCATCGACGAACTGGACGGCGACGTGGACATAATCCTCGCCGGGCTCCAAAGCGATGCGGTCGGTGTCCGCCACGATCGGCTGCGCGGCGAGGATGGCGGGGGCGCCGTCCAGGGAAACGAGCCCGCTGACAACCAGCGGCGGCGGATCCTGCGCCCCCGCCGCCTCGCGCACGAGGGCACGCAGTTGCGCAACCGAGGGCTCGGCCGCGGCGCGGTCCTGCTCGAATGCGGCGGGCGCGAGCGTCTTGCCGTCCCGCATGGCGTGGAGCGGCCGGCCGGCGGCGTCGAGCACATAGACGCGATCGATGCCGTAGTAGGCGTGCATCCACTCGCCGAGATTCTCCGCCATCCAGGCCTGGTCGCCGTCCCTGGCCGCGATGACGGCATCGTCCCAGACGGTGACGCTGGCCTGTTCGCGCACGAGTTCGGCAATCTCGTCCGCCATGCCGGTGGCCACCAGGGTTTTCTGCTTGTCGAGCGAATTTCGGTCGGCCGTGAGGGTGGCGAAGACGCCGAATCCGACCACCAGCGCCAGCGAGAAGGCCGCGAGCGCGAGAACGATCAGCGTGACCTGCGAGGTCAACGGGTTGTACTGGGCGTTCGACGCCATGCGTTCAGCCGCTGGTTTAGCGGGAGGACGTAAACATATCCGGCTTAACAGGCAGTTAGGGGCTCCCGAGAAACGATCAGCCGCTACGAGGCTTGACCCGCGGTGCTTGCCGCCGCACCAATCGGGCATGAGCGACCAGGTGACCGAATCGAGGAGCAACGCCGCCGAATTCACGGTGAGCGAGATTTCCAGCGCGCTGAAGCGGACCGTCGAGGACGCTTTCGGCCATGTGCGGGTGCGCGGCGAAATTTCCGGCTATCGCGGCCCGCATTCCTCCGGCCATGCCTATTTCAGCCTGAAGGACGACAAGGCCAAGATCGACGCGGTCGTGTGGCGCACCACCATGCAGCGGCTGAAATTCCGCCCCGAGGAGGGGATGGAGGTGATCGCCACGGGGCGGCTCACCACCTATCCCGGCAAGTCGAGCTACCAGATCGTCATCGACAATCTGGAGCCGGCCGGCGCCGGCGCGCTGATGGCTCTCTTGGAAGAGCGCAAGAAACGGCTGGCCGCCGAGGGCCTGTTCGACAAGCAGCGCAAGCGCCCCCTGCCCTACATGCCCCGCGTGATCGGCGTGGTGACCTCGCCGACGGGCGCCGTCATCCGCGACATCATCCTTCGCATCAAGGACCGCTTCCCGCTGCATGTCGTGGTGTGGCCCGTGAGAGTGCAGGGCGAGACCTCGGGCGCGGAGGCGGCCGCGGCGGTGAGCGGCTTCAACATGCTGCCGGCAGGCGGCCCGGTGCCGCGACCCGACGTGATCATCGTGGCGCGCGGCGGCGGCAGCCTGGAAGACCTCTGGGGCTTCAACGACGAAGCGCTGGCGAGGACCGTGGCGGCGTCGGGCATCCCTGTCATCTCCGCCGTCGGCCACGAGACCGACTGGACGCTGATCGACTACGCCGCCGACATGCGCGCGCCGACGCCGACCGGCGCGGCCGAGTTCGCCGTGCCGGTGAAGGCCGAGCTGGAGGCTTCCCTCGCCAATCTCTCGGCGCGGCTGAAGGCCTGCACGTCGCGCAATTTCGAGCGCAAGCGCACGGCGCTGCGCTCCGCCGCACGGGCGCTGCCCTCGCCCGACCAGCTGCTGGCGCTGCCCAGGCGCCGCTTCGACGAGGCGACGAGCCGGCTCGGGCGTGCGCTCGAAGTCTCGACCGAGCGCAAGCGGGCAAGGTTCAACGCGGCACGGCTGACGCCGGCGATGCTGTCGCGGCGGATCGGCGAGGCGAAGAAGAGTGCCGCGCGCGACCTGCAAAGGGCACAGGCCGCGCTGCGGGCGCTGGTGCGCGAGCGGCGCGGCAAGTTCGACCGGGCGAAGGGGAGGCTCTCGGTCGAGCCGGTGGCGCGGCGCCAGGTGCTGGCACGCGACAGGCTGGCGGAGTTCGGACGGCGCGGCGAGCAGGCGATATCGCTGCTGCTTGAACGCCGCCGCACGCGGCTCGACCATGCGGACCGGCTGCTTGCCACGCTGAAGCTTTCCGACCAGGCGATCCTCGACCGCGGCTATGCGCTGGTGATCGGAGCCGACGGCGAGTTGGTCAAGCGCGCCGCGCAGGTGACGCAAGGCGCCGAGCTGACGCTGAAATTCGCCGACGGCACGGCACAGGCGACCGGTGGCGCATTGCGGCTGAGATCGACCCGAAGCGCGAGCAGGCCGAAAGACCCCGGCAGCCAGGGATCGTTGTTTTAGGGGCGACACTTTATGGTCTCTACGCCCCTCATCTGCATTATTGGCACGGCCGCCCGGGCCGCCGGTACATGACCCGATTTCAAGCTCCGGCTATCGTCGTCTTGCCGCTTATAGAACGCCGCCATATAGCATTGACCAATGAGAGGTTATGTCCTGACCATCGAGGAGCCGGGCGGCAGGCGACGTTCCGGCATCGCGGCCGAGCTCGCCGACGTTCCGTTTCCATGGGAGTTCGTGGAAGGCCTGAGGAAGGGCGATCCAGCCCTGGACGAACTGTATTCCCCGGTCAGGAACCTGCTCTACAGCAAACGCTCGCTGGCACCCGGAGAGGTCGCCTGCTATGCCGGGCATCGCCTCATCTGGGAGCGGATCGTCAACGGCCCCGATCCCTATGCGATCGTCTTCGAGGACGATGCCTCGATCGTCGACCGGCCCGCTTTCGAGCAGGCGCTGGAGGACATCACGTCGCACGACTTCGATCTCGTGAAGATGTTCGACTTCAAGCCCAAGGCCGTCGCCGTGGAAAAGCAGGTCGGCAAAACCACGCTTGTCGTCCACAAGATGATCGCATCGAGCACGGCTTGCTATGTGATCTCCCGGGATGCCGCGCGGCGCATGCTGGCGCGTCGTTTCATCTACCGGGCGGTGGACGAGGATTTTTCCCACGCATGGGAGTTCGGCGTCGGCATCTGGTCGGTGTGGCCCAATCCGGCCTATGACGGCGGAACTGAAGGCTCGAATATCGAGTTGCAGCGAAACCGGACGAGGAAGAACCGGCTGCGCTCGATCCATGGCGCCCTTTTGCAGATGGGCAAGCAGCATCGCCAGCGCCTCTATTTGCGCAAGGCGCGGGCCGCAGTATTGTCGAGGCTTTTTGAAACGCCTAAGACGCCTGGAATTCATGATCCGCTGGCACGTTTATCGACGCTGGAAAAATAACCGACCTTTGGTAAAATTTGATATTTCGAGCCTGTCAACAGCGTGGCGCAGGCGTTTCCAAAAGCATCGGCGAGTAATTCAGTCTCGCTAGAATTTTCGGCGAGAGGGGGCAGACATGCAGATAGAACTGAACAGTCTCTATTGGCCGAATATTGATCCCGAAATTGTACGAATCCATCGTAAATGCTTTGAGCATATCGGCGTGCCAGTCCGTTACACAGAGGAGCGCGTCCGGCACGGTCAGTGGATGGATCGGGTGATCGCTGAGCGGCTAGATCGCGATGGTATCGTGGGTTTCATTGACATCGACGCACTGGCCTATTCTCGTGCTGCCGTTGAAGACGCTTTTCGCTACGTGGATCTGACACAATCATTTCTGGGTATTGCTCAGTCGTCCAATCATCTGCAAATCCGGACGCATATTTTCGCTGCGCCGGCCTTTCTGGTTATCTCAAAGCAGGCTTACGACACCCTCGGGCGGCCGAGCATGATGCCCAAGAAGAAGGGGTGGGACGTGGCTCAGAATTTGAGCATGCGTGCAGATGCCTTGGGCTTTCCCTACCGGGTTCTATACCCAACCGGTTTTCGCGAAATTCTGCCCGACGGCACAGTGTGGCGGCTTGGTAACTACGGGCACTTCGGCATTGGAACTGACTTCGATGGCGGCTTCTTCCACAATTTTCTAGGGCGCGACGGGCGAGTAGACATTCTGTCACAAGTTGCAAATTCCATCGTCGCGGATATAGGCCAACCCACCACCCTGCCGTACATGAGCCGAGACGATAAACTTTGGATGGAGGGAATGGCCAAGCCTTGGCCTCGGCCCGAAAGCCGTCTCGACAAACTGTTACTCTCATTGCGGCGAGCTTTTGCTCGATAACCCAAACTGCCCCATGTTCTTCAGGCAGACAGAATCGCTTCGGCATCCGCCCTGATCGAAGCTGGCAGCAGCAGCGCATCGGGATCGTCGGGATGATTGGGCGCGAACCAGCGGGCGAAATAAACAGGGTTTGAGGTGGGGCCGCATGGGGCCATCTGTCCGACCTCATTCAACTGCTGCTGGACAACACTCTTGCGGATTAGATAGCGGACGAGCAAATTGCAGAGAAACCTAAGCCGAAGAGCCGGCTGCGCTCAATCCATAGGACTCTTTTGCAAATGGCCAAGCTCCCGCACCGGCATCTATGTCGGGTAAAAGCAAAAGTACCGGCTACGAACGCTCTTGCCGGGCGATGGACCTATGGCATCAGCCTGAGTTGGGACAAGGCCCGACGCCCGTGCCCTCATCGGATTTGATTGAATGATGTTCGAAGAAAGTCGCCTGGAATTCATGATCCGCTGGTACTTGTACAGACGTCGAAACAACAAGCACCATCGACGGATGGAATACGAATTCTACAAGCTTATGGATGCGACGTCGCCGGGTATTTTCGTTGACCTTGGGGCAAATTTTGGGACTGTCACGGCAAAAGCGCTGGAGTATGGACACAAGGTCTATGCTTTTGAACCCGACCCTTTCGCCTTTAGGAAACTTCACGAATGCGTAGGGAGTAATCCGAATGCGGTGATTGTCCCTAAGGCCGTAGGGGCATCAAAAAGAACCGCAACATTCTTCCGTCGACCGGATGTGGAGACCGGGCACTTCTCCAAAATCTCTTCGCTGATCCCTCACGATCAACACCACGGTGGCGTCGAGGTAGAGGTTGAGGTCGTAGACATTGTCGATTTTTTGCGCGCGCTCCCGCAACCGCCATCTGTGATAAAAATGGATATTGAGGGAGCCGAGGCAGAATGCCTTGAGGCAATTCTGGACGCCGGGCTTCACCGTTCGATCGGCATGATGCTGGTTGAAACGCACGAATGCTTCTCACCGGAAATTGCCGATCGACTGGATCGCATTCGTGCACGGATTGCAGCAGAGGCAATCTGCAACATTAACTTAGAATGGATTTAGCCTCGTAAACACCCGGCGTTCGACGAGAATTTCCACCTGCCTCTCGTCGCCAAGCTAGTGCGACGGTGCACAGAGTTCATCCGGGCGAAGTAACCAGCGATGCCGGCGCGAGAAGGACCGGCATCGAAGGTGTCCGCACCAGCCATGCTCAATCCGGCCGGGCGACGTGCCAGACGTCGTTGGCGCCGTCGCCGGTTACCTCGCCGGGCTTGGTGTCCTTGACGAACGTGTAGAGCGGCTTGCCGTCATAGGCCCACATCTTCGAACCGTCGGTGCGCTCGACGATGGTCCATTCGCCTTCCGGCGCCGCGTCGGCGGCGGCCATGAAGGGCGGCCAGTTGGTGGCGCACATGTCGTAGCAGTTCGACTTGCCGGCCTCGTCCTTGTCGAAAGTGTAGAGCGCCATGCCCTTGGCGTCGGTGTAGATCTTGCCGCCGTCGACTTCGGCGACCATGGCGGGTTCCGCGGCGAAGGCGCCGGCCGAGGCTGCGAAAAGGACGGCGAGGGCAATCGGGGTGCGTTTCATGAGATGACTCCCTGCTTGGCGCGGCCGTGATGCCGCTTTGCAGAAGGTCAACGTTCCGGGAGCGCCTTTGCTTCCACGCCATCGTCGGGCGCGCCGATATCCGGTTCAAGAGAGCAATTGCAGGAGAGCGTCGGGAAATTTCCGACCGGGATGGTACCGTTGGGTGGGCTCGAACCACCGACCTCCGGATCCACAATCCGGCGCTCTAACCAACTGAGCTACAACGGCACACGCTTGACGGGCCTGGACCAAGGAGTCCGATCGGCTCGCCTTTCGGCGAGCGGTCCATACGGGCTATCGTATTTTAATTCAACCCCATTCC
>JALYWP010000349.1 GCA_030852655.1 Pseudomonadota bacterium
GTCATCGTCTGCTTGGAAACGTCGACGCGGGCGACAAGGCTCGCGCTCCAGCCCTGCACCGGCGCACCGAAAAGCATCGCGGCAAACGCGATAGCCATGACAATCGAGTTTTTCATCTGATCGACCCCTCCTGCCCGGTTCTGGCGGAATTTGACCGTCAGGAACGGGACAACGCATCATTTACACCCGAACCCTGAGGTTTTCGCGAACCTCTTCGCGGCAAATCGAACAATTTCGCGTGACAGTTGCAATACCGCAACGTCAGCCTTGCCAAGTCATCGGCAACCCTGCTCAATTCGGCAGATGACCGAGCGACTCTTCAGGACAATCGAAGACCGGACCGATGAGTTGACCGCGCTCGCCGCCGACCTCATCCGCTTTCCAACGATAAACCCGCCGGGCGACGCCTACCGGCCATGCGCCGAATACATCGCCGAGCGGCTCAGCAAGCGCAGTTTCGGCGTCGAGTTCATCCGCGCCGAGGGGACGCCGGGCGACACCGACCGCTATCCGCGCGTCAACGTCGTGGCGCGCTTCGACGGCAGGACGCGCGGCTCCACCGTCCACTTCAACTCCCACATCGACGTAGTCGAGGCCGGCGACGGCTGGACGGTCGATCCCTTCGGCGGCATCGTCAAGGAAGGCAAGGTCTATGGCCGCGGCGCCTGCGACATGAAGGGCGGGCTTGCCGCATCCATCATCGCGGCCGAAGCCTTCATGGACGTCAATCCGGACTTTCCGGGCGCCATCGAGATTTCGGGAACCGTGGACGAGGAGTCCGGCGGCTTTGGCGGTGTCGCCTACCTCGCGAAGAAGGGCTACTTCTCGAAGCCCAAGGTCGACCACGTCATCATTCCCGAACCACTCAACAAGGACCGCATCTGCCTTGGCCATCGCGGCGTCTGGTGGGCCGAGATCGAGACCAAGGGCGAGATGGCGCACGGTTCGATGCCGTTTCTAGGCGATTGCGCCGTCCGTCACATGGGTGCGGTGATCCGCGCCTTCGAGGACGAACTCTTCCCGGCACTCGACCAGAAGCGGACGAGGATGCCGGTCGTGCCCGAGGGTGCGCGCCGCTCGACCATGAACATCAACGCCATCCACGGCGGCCAGACCGACGACTATTCGGGCCTGCCCTCACCCAACGTGCCGGATTCCTGCCGCATGGTGATCGACCGCCGCTTCCTGCTCGAGGAGACGCTCGCCGAGGTGAAGGACGAGGTCGTCACCGTGCTCGACCGCCTGAAGGACGGCCGCCAGAGATTCGATTACACCATCCGCGACATCATGGAAGTGCTGCCGCTGATGACCGAGCGCGACGCGCCGGTCGCCTCGGCCGTCGCCGAGGGCATACGCGAGGTGTTCGGCCGCGAGCCGGAATATGTCATCTCGCCCGGCACCTACGACCAGAAGCATGTCACCCGCATTGGCCATCTGCATGACTGCATCGCCTACGGACCCGGCATACTCGATCTCGCCCACAGGCCGGACGAGTGGGTCGGCATCGCCGACATGGTCGAGTCAGCCAAGGTGATGGCGGTTGGTCTCGACCGCCTGCTGCGCGGCAAGAGCAGGGGTTGAAGATATCAACCCGCCTGACCGGTGGGAAAGCCGTTTCGCTTCCCATCTCGCATTTGCGAGAAAGCTCATTTACTGATCTTTGAATTCGCGCTTCTATCCGCGCGGCATTACGCAACGGGAGAGCAGCCATGAAGCCCTGGAAATCACTCATAGCAGCAGCCTTCGTGGCGTTCGCCTCCAGCACGGCGGCCATGGCCGCGCGCACCGACCTCGTGCTCGGCATGGCGCTCGAGCCGCCGCATCTCGATCCGACGGCCGGCGCCGCGGCAGCGATCGACGAGGTGTTTTACGCCAACGTGTTCGAAGGCCTGACCCGCATCGGTCCGAGCGGCGAAGTGCTGCCGGCGCTGGCCGAAAGCTGGACGGTTTCCGACGACGGCAAGACCTACACGTTCAAGCTGCGCACAGGCGTCAAGTTCCACGACGGCACCGACTTCAACGCCGACGACGTGAAGTTCACGCTGGACCGGGCCCGCGCCGACGATTCGACCAATGCGCAGAAGGGCCTCTTTGCCGCAATCGACACCGTCGAGGTGGTCGACCCGGCGACCGTGAAGGTGGTTCTGAAGAACCCGCAGGGCTCCTTCCTCCACAATATGGGCTGGGGCGACGCGGTGATCGTGGCGCCGGAATCGGCCGAGACGAACAAGGAAAAACCCGTCGGCACCGGTCCGTTCAGGTTCGAGAACTGGGCCAAGGGCTCGTCGATCACACTCGTCAAGGCGGATGGCTATTGGGGCGATCCGGCATCGCTCGACAAGGCCGAGTTCCGCATCATCCCCGACGCCGCCGCAGCGGTGCCGGCGCTGCTCTCCGGCGACGTGCAGGCGCTTCCCAACTTCCAGCTCGGCGATGCGCTGCCGCAGGTCCAGTCCGACCCCCGCTTCGAGGTCGTCATCGGTTCGACCGAGGGCGAGACGATCCTGTCGATCAACAACAAGAAGCCCCCCTTCGACAATCTGAAGGTGCGCCAGGCCATCGCGCATGCCATCGACCGCCAGGCCATCATCGACGGAGCGTCGGGCGGCCTGGGCACCCCGATCGGCTCGCATTTCGCGCCGCACAACCCCGCCTATGTGGATTTGACCGGGACATATCCGCACGACGTCGAGAAGGCCAAGGCGCTTTTGAAGGAGGCCGGTTTCGAGAACGGCATCAAGGCCACGCTGAAACTGCCGCCGACGGGTTATGCCCGCGACGGCGGCCAGATCATCGCCTCGCAACTGCGCGACATCGGCATCGAGCTGGAGATCATCCCCGTCGAATGGGCGGACTGGCTGAAGCAGGTCTTCACCGACAAGGACTACGACCTCTCGATCGTGTCGCACACCGAGCCCAACGACATCGATATCTATGCGCGCAAGGACTACTACTTCAACTACGACAATCCGGCATTCGACAAGGTGATCGAGGAACTCAACCTCGCCTCCGACGAAGCGAAGCGCAAGGAACTCTACGGCCAGGCGCAGAAAATCCTCGCCGACGACGCGGTGGTCGGGTTCCTCTTCGAACTGCCCAAGATCGGCATCTGGGACGCCAAGGTAGAGGGCCTCTGGGAGAACTCGCCGATCCAGGCGAACGACCTCACCAAGGTGAAGTGGCTGGATTGACGATGCGGTTGGCTCTTTCGCGGGCGCCCGGGCACATATGACTGCACGAGACGGGTAGGCCCGCTCAGGCACCCCACGGCAACCTTTGCGGTGACCTCATGACCGCCTATCTGCTCAAGCGCCTCGCCTCGACCCTGCTGACACTGGTCGTGGCGTCCGTGATCGTCTTTTCAGTCCTGGAAATCCTGCCCGGCGATCCCGCCCGCCTGATGCTCGGAATGAACGCAACCGAGGACGCGGTGCAGGCACTGCGCCTCCAGATGGGCCTCGATCAGGGCTTGCTCGTCCGCTACTTCCATTGGGCAGGCGGTCTGCTCAGCCTAGATTTCGGCCGTTCCTACACCTACTCGGTCCCCGTCATCGACCTGATCGCCGAACGCGCCGCGGTGTCCCTGCCGCTCGCCCTGATCTCGCTCGCACTCTCGACCGCGATCGCGATTCCGGTCGGCGTCTTCGCCGCCGCGCGCCGGGGCCGCGCATCCGACACGGTCGCCATGGCCGCCTCGCAATTCGGCGTAGCCGTTCCGAACTTCTGGTTTGCCCTGCTTCTCGTCTATGTCTTCGCCGTCTGGCTGCGGCTGGTGCCGGCCGGGGGATTCCCGGGCTGGAGCGCCGGCGTCTGGCCGGCACTGAAGGCGCTCATCCTGCCGGCAGTAGCGCTCGCTTTGCCCCAGGCCGCGATCCTGGCGCGCGTTACGCGGTCCGCCCTGCTCGACGTGCTCGGCGAGGACTTCATCCGCACCGCGCGGGCCAAGGGATTGCCGCAAAAGACGGTGCTGTGGCGGCACGCGCTGCGCAACGCCATGCTGCCGGTGCTCACCATACTCGGGCTGCAATTCGCCTTCCTGCTCGCCGGCACGATCATCATCGAGAACGTCTTCTACCTGCCCGGGCTCGGCCGTCTCGTCTTCCAGGCGATCAACCAGCGCGACCTGATCGTCGTCGAAAGCGTCGTCATGCTGCTGGTGGCAACCGTCATCGTCGTCAACCTTCTGGTCGATCTCTCCTACGCCCTCGTCGATCCCAGGCTCAGGGTGAACACATGAGCGATCGACAGCTTGCCGCGGCGCCCGACCAGGGCTTTCTCGCCAAGGCCTTCGCGAACCGCTCCTTCGTCGCCGGCTTCGTCATCACGGCGCTGGTCGCGGCCATGGCGCTGCTGTCCTTTTTCTGGACGCCCTACGACGTAACGAAGCTCATCGTCGCCGACCGCATGCAGCCGCCAACCTCGGCGCATCTCCTCGGCACCGACCATTTCGGCCGCGACATGCTGTCGATGATCATGGTCGGCGCACGCAACTCGATCGCCGTCGCACTCGTCGCGGTCGGCATAGGCATGGGCATTGGTGTTCCGCTGGGCTGCTGGGCGGCGGCGCGCGGCGGCTATATCGACGACGCGCTGATGCGCTTCAACGACATCGTCTTCGCCTTCCCTGCCCTGCTCTCGGCGATCATGATCACGGCGATCTTCGGACCTGGCGCCGTAAACGCGATCGTCGCCATCGGCATCTTCAACATCCCGGTGTTCGCGCGCGTCGCCCGGGCCGGCGCGCTGGGCATCTGGCCGCGCGAGTTCGTCCTGGCTGCGCGCGCGGCGGGCAAGGGCGGAGCGCTGATCACGGTCGAGCACATCCTGCCCAACATCGCCAATCTGCTGCTCGTCCAGGGCACGATCCAGTTCGCGCTTGGCATCCTTGCCGAAGCGGGGCTTTCCTATGTCGGGCTCGGCGCCCAGCCCCCGATGCCGAGCTGGGGCCGCATGCTGTTCGACGCGCAGACACGCATGATCGTGGCGCCCTATCTGGCCATCGTGCCGGGCATGGCGATCGTCATCACCGTGCTCGGCCTCAACCTCATCGGCGACGGCATCAGCGACACGCTCGACCCAAAACTCAGGCGCCGGCGATGAGCCTGCTCGAGATCGAGAACCTGTCGCTCGAGATCGGTGGGTATCCGATCCTCCGGAACGTCGACCTGGCGATCGATGCCGGCGAGGTCATGGGCCTTGTCGGCGAATCCGGCTCCGGCAAGTCGATGACCGCGCTCTCGGTCATGCGGCTGCTGCCGCCGGCTTTCCGCGCGTCGGGCCGGATAGGCTTAGACGGCATCGATATTCTCGACCTGTCCGAGCAGCAGATGTGCTCGCTCCGCGGCGACGACATCGGCATGGTCTTCCAGGAGCCGATGACCGCGCTCAATCCCTTGAAGACGATCGGCGAGCAGGTCGCCGAGGGCATTCGGTGGCATACGCGAGCCAACCGCATGGATGCCGAAGCGCAGGCGCGCAGGATGCTCGACCGGGTCGGATTGCCGGCCGGCAAATTTCCCCTCACCCGCTATCCGCACGAACTGTCCGGCGGCCAGCGCCAGCGCGTCGTCATCGCCATCGCCTGTGCGCTGAAACCCAAATTGCTGATCGCCGACGAACCGACGACCGCGCTCGACGTCGTGCTGCAGGCGCAGATCCTCGAACTCCTGCGCGATCTCGTCGAGGACAACCGCATGGGGCTGCTGCTGATCTCCCACGATCTCGCGGTCGTCACGGAGATGGCCGACCGCATCACCATACTGCGCGGCGGCGAGGTCATGGAGGCGGGCGATACGGCCGAAACGCTGTCGGCGCAGGCCCATCCCTACACGCGCCAACTCGCGCAGGCTTCCATGCATGTGCCGGAGCGGCGAAAGCGCCATCCATTCTACCCCCTTGAGGAGGAGATGTCGCCGACGACGACAGAGGGGGGTATCTCGGGAGGCGCCGTCTCTACCCTCTCCGCGGACTTGTTGCCACCGGAAGCCCAGGGCGTGCCCCTCCTCTCCGTCGGGAACATCAGCAAGGATTATCCCAGTCGCCGCACTTCCTTCTTCCACAAGCCGCCGCCCATCCGTGCGGTCGACAACGTCTCCTTCTCGATCGGAGAAGGTCATTCCGTCGCGCTGGTCGGCCGCTCCGGCTGCGGCAAGTCCACCCTCGCCCGCATGATCCTCGCGCTCGACGAGCCGACATCGGGCACCATCGCCTTCCGCGGCGAAACCATCACCGGACGCGACCAGGCCTCGTTGCGATCCGCCCGGCGCGACATGCAGGTCGTCTTCCAGGATCCTT
>JALYWP010000002.1 GCA_030852655.1 Pseudomonadota bacterium
ACGATCGCGAGACCGTCACCATCCAGCCGATGGCCGACGACGACGGCGAGATGCCGCTGCAGGTGCCGCGCTCGGTGATGACGAGGATCATCCGCGCCCGCGTCGAGGAGACGCTGGAGATCATCCGCGACCGGCTCGGCAAGTCCGGCTACGGCAGCGCGGTGGGAAGGCGCGTCGTGCTCACCGGAGGCGCCTCGCAGCTTGCGGGCCTGCCCGAGGCCGCGCGAAGGATACTCGGCCGCAACGTGCGCATCGGCAGGCCGCTCGGCGTTGCCGGTCTGCCTGAGGCGGCGAAAGGCCCGGCCTTCGCGACGGCCGTCGGCCTTCTCATCTATCCGCAGGTGGCGAGTTTCGAGAATCGCGAGGGGAAAGTTGCGTCAAGGCTCAGGATGACCGGTACGGGTGGACGGTTCGATCGCATGAGTCAGTGGATCAGAGACAGTTTTTAATCAGAGGGGCAAGCCCCATTGGCGGCCGTGGCGGCGACGCGGCAGGAAGGCAAAAGGACGAGGACCATGACAATCAATCTGCAGAAGCCCGACATCACCGAACTCAAGCCCCGCATCACCGTGTTCGGTGTCGGCGGCGGCGGCGGCAACGCCGTCAACAACATGATCACCGCCGGGCTTCGCGGCGTCGAATTCGTGGTCGCCAACACCGACGCGCAGGCGCTGACCACGTCGAAGGCCGAACGCCTGATCCAACTCGGCGCGCATGTCACCGAGGGTCTCGGCGCCGGCTCGCAGCCGGAGGTCGGCCGCGCCGCCGCGGAAGAGTGCATCGACGAGATCATCGATCATCTCTCCTCCACCCATATGTGCTTCGTCACCGCAGGCATGGGCGGGGGCACGGGTACCGGTGCGGCTCCCGTCGTGGCACGGGCGGCGCGCGAGAAGGGCATCCTCACCGTCGGCGTCGTCACCAAGCCGTTCCACTTCGAAGGCCAGCGCCGCATGAAGACCGCGGACCTCGGCATCGAGGAACTGCAGAAATGCGTCGACACGCTGATCGTCATCCCGAACCAGAACCTGTTCCGGCTCGCCAACGACAAGACCACCTTCGCTGACGCCTTCGCCATGGCCGACCAAGTGCTCTATTCGGGCGTTGCCTGCATCACCGACCTGATGGTCAAGGAAGGCCTGATCAACCTCGACTTCGCCGACGTCCGCTCGGTCATGCGCGAGATGGGCAAGGCGATGATGGGTACGGGCGAAGCATCGGGCGAGGGCCGTGCCATGGCCGCAGCCGAGGCGGCGATCGCCAATCCGCTGCTCGACGAAACCTCGATGAAGGGCGCCAAGGGCCTGCTGATCTCGATCACCGGCGGCCGCGATCTCACCCTGTTCGAGGTTGACGAAGCGGCGACCCGCATCCGCGAGGAGGTCGATCAGGACGCCAACATCATCCTCGGCGCCACCTTCGACGAGGAACTCGAGGGTGTCATCCGCGTCTCGGTCGTGGCGACCGGCATCGACAAGACTGCCGCCGAGATCGCCGCCGCTCCGGTCGCGATCCGCCAGGCGCCGGCCAAGCCTGCCCAGCAGCGTCCCGCCGATGCACCGGCCGCCGCTGCACGGCCTGCCGCACCGATCGAGGCGCCGCGCGCCGCCGATCCGGTCGCCGACGCCATTCGACAGGCCGAGCTCAACGCCGCGGCGATGGCTACCCGCCCGGTGGCGCAGCCGGTCGACGACTTTCAGCCGGTGAGCAAGCTGTTCCAGCAGCCGCAGCCGGTCCAGCCGAAGCCCCAGCCGGCAGTAGCGACCGCGCCCAGCCCGGAAGCGCGTCTTGCCGCAAACCTGCAGGCGCAGCCGGCAGCGGCTACGCCGCGCATGCCCAAGGTCGAGGACTTCCCGCCGGTCGTGCGCGCCGAGGTCGAAGCCCGCCGCAACCCGCAGGCGGAACCGGAAAACAACGGTCCGATGGGCCTTTTGAAGCGCCTTACCACCGGCCTGACCCGCCGCGAGGAAGAACCGGCCAAGCTCCAGCCTGCCGCTCCGCGCGAGCCCAAGCTGCGCCAGCCGGCGCCGGAAGCCCGCCGCGTCGCGGCCCAGGATCCGCAGCTCTACGCGCCGCGCCGCGGCCAGCTCGACGAACACGGCCGACTTTCGCCGCAGCCGCGCAGCGTCCAGGAAGACGATCAGCTGGAGATTCCGGCGTTCCTTCGCCGGCAAGCGAACTGAGGCTTCCGGAAGGCCCCAATACCAGCCGGCGGACGGACACATGCCTCGCCCGCCGGCTTGAAAAGACCCGCAAATTCAGCTGGTTATGATTCGTTAAGTATGCCCGTGCAGTAACACAGAGTAAGAAAGCGTGATTTGTTGTCTCCCGGTCGCCCGACTACATTCCGGCCATGGAAAGGTCGGCGTGTGGGCGGATTCGGGGATGAGATCCTGTCCACCGTATTCAGCAAGAAGCGGAACCCAGAAACCGGCAGGCCGGTGTTTGGCAAGGCGAAAAGGCTGACGGGCGGTATGGGGATCAAGTTGCACGATTATCAGACGACAATCAAATCACGCACGACGCTTACCGGCTTCGGCGTTCACAGCGGTCGGCCGGTTTCCGTCGCCTTCCTTCCGGCCGATCCCGACACCGGCGTGGTTTTTCACCATATCGACGGCAGCGGCGTGACGCGCGAAATCCGCGCGCTGGTCTCCGAGATCGGCGCCACGGACCTTTGCACCGCGCTCGGCGATCCGGCCGGCAGCCATGTCGCCACGGTCGAGCATGTCATGGCCGCGCTTTTCGGCCTCGGCATCGACAACGTCATCGTCGAGGTCGACGGCGACGAGATGCCGATTCTCGACGGCAGCGCTGCCCAATTCGTCGAAGCCATCGACCAGGCAGGCATCGAGACGCTCGACGTCAAGCGCCGCTACATCCGCGTCGTCAAGCCGGTTCGCATCGACAGCGGCGCTTCCTGGGCCGAGTTCCAGCCCTATGACGGCACCCGCTTCGAGGTCGAGATCGATTTCGAGAGCCCGGCGATCGGCCGCCAGTCCTTCGCCTCCGACATCGACCCGGCGACGTTCCGCCGCGACATCGCGCGCGCCCGCACCTTCGGTTTCATGAAGGACGTCGAGCGGCTCTGGGCCGCCGGCCACGCGCTCGGCGCCTCGCTGGAGAATTCCGTCGTGATCGGCGACGACAGCCGCGTCATCAACATGGAAGGGCTGCGCTTCAAGAACGAGTTCGTCCGCCACAAGCTGCTCGACGCGATGGGCGACCTGGCGCTTGCCGGCGCGCGCTTCATCGGCTGCTTCAAGTCCTACCGGGGCGGCCACAGGCTCAATGCGGCCTCGCTGCGCCATCTCCTGTCGGACCGCTCCGCCTTCGAGGTCGTCGAGACCAACCGCCGCGAACGCGGCCGTTCGGCCGAACTGGTCGCCGTCAGCGCTGCCGTTCACGCGCCCTGGGTGCTTTGAGCGTGCTGTGCTGATCCGGGTGCCCTGAAAGCCACACTCGGCCAAGCTTTTTCCGCCAAGCGATTTGTTAGCGAAATCCGTGCCATAAAAATGCGCCATTGCCGGGCGATGGCGTTGCCGCTGGGAAGCGTTTATGATTAACCGCGGCAGATCGATGAGCCGGCGCTGCGTCCTGGGGGGACGGTAGGGACGCCGGAGTGGGAAATGGCGACGCCGAGAAGGGCATAATCCGATCATGTATTTCGTCAACAAGGCTCACCCGGGCAGGGCGGCGCGGACCGCGTTCACGGTTGTCGCGATCGCGCTCGCGCCGGCGCTCGCCGCCGGCTGCATGTCGAAGGAGCCCGACATCGATCTCGCCACCTATGTCGAGCAGACCGATCCGGCCGATGCGCTCTACAACCAGGCCCTCGCCAACCTCAATGCCGGCAACCTCAAGGAAGCCAGCCGCAAGTTCGAGGCCGTCGACCGTCAGCATCCCTATTCGGAGTTTGCCCGCAAATCGATGGTGATGGCCGCCTTCACCAATTACCGCCAGGGCAATTACCAGGAGGCGATCAACGCCGCCAGCCGCTATGTCCAGCTCTATCCGTCCTCCGAGGACGCCGCCTACGCGCAATACATCATCGGCCTGAGCTACTTCCGCCAGATCCGTGATGTCACCCAGGACCAGAAGGAATCGCGCCGCGCCATCGAGGCGATGGAGGAGGTCGTCCAGCGCTGGCCCGAATCGCAATATGTCGAGGACGCCCGCACCAAGGTGCGCTTCGCGCGCGACCAGCTCGCCGGCAAGGAGATGCAGATCGGCCGCTACTATCTCGAGCGCCGCGAGTATATCGCCGCAGCCAAGCGCTTCCGCTACGTGGTCGAGAACTATTCCAACACCCGCCATGTCGAGGAGGCGCTGGCGCGCCTGACCGAGACCTATTACGCCATGGGCCTCACTTCCGAAGCGCAGACGGCGGCGGCGGTGCTCGGCCACAACTATCCGGCCAGCCAGTGGTACAAGGATTCCTACGCGCTGCTGCAGACCGGCGGGCTGGAACCGCGCGAGAATGCCGGTTCCTGGATTTCGAAGGCCGGCAAGCTCTTCGGCGGCGACGGCGCCTGACGATCTGGAGCATGACCCCGAAAAGTGCTAGGCGGTCTCCGGACAAGATCATGCCGGAAACACGCGCCTAGATGCTCTCCCGCCTGTCGATCCGCGATATCGTCCTGATCGAGCGGCTGGACATCGACTTTGCAACAGGCCTCTCCGTCCTTACCGGCGAGACGGGCGCCGGCAAGTCCATCCTGCTCGATGCCTTGTCGCTGGCGCTCGGCGCGCGCGGCGATGCTTCGCTGGTGCGCCACGGCGCGAGCCAGGGGCAAGTGTCGGCCGTCTTCGACGTGCCGAAGAACCATCCGGCGCGCGCGATCCTCGTCGAGAACGCGCTCGACGACGACGGCGATATCATCCTGCGCCGCGTGCAGAGCGCCGACGGCCGCACCCGCGTCTTCATCAACGACCAGCCATCCAGCGTCACGCTGATGCGCGATATCGGCCGCGCGCTGGTCGAAATCCACGGCCAGCACGACGAGCGCGCGCTGGTCGACGCATCCGCGCATCGCGACCTGCTGGACGCGTTTGGCGGCCATGTCGGGGAGGTCGACAATTGCGGCCGGGCGTGGCGGCTGTGGCGCGACTGCGAGCAGCAACTGGCAACGCACCGCGCCAGAGTCCAGGCCGCAGCCCGCGAGGCAGACTATCTCAGAGCTTCCGTCGCCGAACTCGTCAGCCTCGACCCGCATCCCGGCGAGGAGACCGAGCTTGCCGACATCCGCACGGCCATGATGCGCGCCGAGAAGATCGCCGCCGAGATCAAGGACGCCCAGGATGTGCTCTCCGGCCAGAACTCGCCGCTGCCGCAACTCGCCAGCCTGCTGCGGCGGCTGCAGCGCAAGTCGAGTGAAGCGCCCGGCATGCTCGACGAGGTGGTGAAGTCGCTCGACGAGGCGCTGATCCACCTCGACGCCGCGCAAGCGGGCGTCGAGGCCGCGTTGCGCGCCACCGAGTTCGATCCGCAGACACTCGAGCGTTCGGAAGAGCGGCTTTTCGCGCTGCGCGCCGCCTCGCGCAAATTCGCCGTCCCGGTCGAGGACCTCGCCAAGACTCGCGATACGATGGCCGCCGACCTCGCCGATCTCGATGCTGGTGAGGGAAAGCTCGCCGTGCTGGAGAAGCAGGCGGCGGCTGCGCGCGACGCCTATGACCGCACGGCCGAGCGGCTAACCGGGCTTCGCGCCGGTGCGGCGACCGCATTGAAGAAGGCGGTCATGGGCGAACTGCCGGCACTGAAGCTCGACCGCGCCGAATTCCTGGTCGAGATTTCGAGCGAGGCCGACAACCGCACGGAAACAGGCGTCGACCAGGTCGAATTCTGGGTGCGCACCAATCCCGGCACGCGTCCCGGCCCGATGATGAAGGTCGCGTCCGGCGGCGAGCTGTCACGCTTCCTGCTGGCGCTCAAGGTCGCGCTTGCCGACCGCGGTTCCGCGCCGACGCTGGTCTTCGACGAGATCGATACCGGTGTAGGCGGCGCCGTCGCCGATGCGATCGGCCAGCGGCTGGCGCGGCTGTCGTCGCGCGTCCAGGTGCTCTCCGTCACCCATGCGCCGCAGGTCGCGGCGCGCGCTTCCACCCACTTCCTGATCTCCAAGTCCGGCGGCAAGAAAAGCGTCTCGACGGGCATCGCCGAGATGGACCGCGCCGGCCGCCAGGAGGAACTCGCCCGCATGCTTGCCGGCGCAACGATTACCGAAGAGGCGAGGGCGGCGGCCGGCAAGCTGCTGAGCGAGAACGCCGGATCGTAGGCTCTACGCCCCGATCCAAGGGTTCTCCTTCGCGAATACCGGCGGTGTGTGATGGACGAGCACTTGGGTTGCGATGATGAAGCATAGCCCGTGACAGCAGACCTTGCGCCTGCCCTTGAACCTTCCGTGCCGCTCGGCTCATAGTCCGCCAAAACAAACGGAATCCAGCATGCCCAAGCCGGAAACATCAGTCGAGTCGCTCACCCGGGACGAGGCCGCCGCCGAGCTTGCGCGCCTCGCCAGAGAGATCGCAGCGGCCAATTTGGCCTATCACCAGAAGGATGCCCCGGAGATCACCGACGCCGAGTTCGACGCGCTGACCATCCGCAACGCGGAAATCGAGGCTCGTTTTCCCGATCTGGTGCGTGCCGACAGCCCGTCGAACGCGGTGGGCGCGCCGCCGGCCGAAGGCTTCGCCAAGGTGCGGCACGCCGTGCCGATGCTCAGCCTCGCCAAGGCCTATACCGACCAGGACGTCGTCGATTTCATCGAGCGCGGCCAGCGGTTCTTCGCGCGCGACAAGGATTTCGACATCGCCTTCACGGCCGAGCCCAAGATCGACGGCCTGTCGGCCTCGCTGCGCTACGAGAACGGCGTCTTCGTGCAGGGTGCGACGCGCGGCGACGGCACGGTCGGCGAGGACATCACCGCCAATCTCAGGACGATTGCCGACATCCCGCACAAGCTGAAGGGTTCTGGCTGGCCGGACGTGATCG
>JALYWP010000015.1 GCA_030852655.1 Pseudomonadota bacterium
CCATCGTACGGGCCGTGCCTGAACTCGTGCTGATCCTGATCCTCTATTTTGCCGGCACCGACCTCATCAACCGCCTGCTCGAAGCCCTCGGCTACCAGCGCATCGACATCAACGGGCTCGTCGCCGGAATTTGCGTGCTCGGCGTCGTGCAGGGCGCCTATTCGACCGAGGTGATCCGCGGCGCCATCCTGGCTATCCCGCAGGGGCAGATCGAGGCGGCGCGCGCCTACGGCATGCCGGCCGGCCTCATGCTGCGACGCATCACGCTGCCCGCCATGCTGCCCTTCGCCATTCCCGGCCTCGCCAATCTCTGGCTGATCGCCACCAAGGATACGGCCCTGCTCGCCATTGTCGGCTTCAACGAACTGACCCAGGAAACACGCACCGCCGCCAGCACCACCAAGGCCTATTTCACCTTCTTCCTGGTCGCCGGCGCTCTCTACCTGCTGCTCACCCTCTTCTCCAACGTCATCATCGCGCGCGTCGAGAAATGGGCCCGTCGCGGCATGCATGTGGAGACGCATTGATGGCCGGTGCGACATCGCAAGCGATAGAGGCAGGCGCCCGCGCCTCGCTCTGGCTGCAGCCGCACCGCATCGGCTTGATCGCGGTGGGCATCATCCTCGTCGTCTGCGCGGCGCTGTTCATGCGGTGGGACTGGCTGCCCAATTACTACGGGCTGGCCATCGAGGGTATCTGGCGCACGCTCTGGATACTGGCCGTCACCTGCGTGCTCGGCTTCATGCTCGCCGTCCCGATCGGGCTGGTGCAGGTGACCGGGCCCCGCTGGCTGTCATTGCCTGCCTACTGGTTCTGCACCGTCATTCGCGGAACGCCGCTGCTGCTGCAGCTCTGGTTCCTCTACTACGGGCTGGGCTCGCTTTTCCCGCAATTTCCGTGGATCCGCGAGTCCTTCCTCTGGCCCTATCTCAGGCAGGCGTGGCCCTACGCCGTGCTGTCGCTGACGCTCTCCTATGCCGCTTATGAGGGCGAGGTGATGCGCGGCGCCTTCGCCGGCGTGGCGCGCGGACAGCTCGAAACCGCGCGCGCCTTCGGCATGAGCCGCTGGAAGGTGTTCCGCCGCATATGGCTGCCGCAGGCGACCTACCGCGCCCTGCCGACGCTCGCCGGCGAGACCGTGCTGCAATTGAAGGCGACGCCGCTGGTCGCCACCATCACCGTCGTCGACATATACGCCGTCGCCTCCCGCGTCAGGCAATCCACCTTCATCGTCTATGAGCCGCTGCTTCTCCTGGCGGTCGTCTATCTTTGCATCACCGGTATCCTGGTGTTTGCATTCCGCAAGCTCGAGGCCCGGATTCCCTCACGACTGGGGTAGGACATGGCCGACACGATCCGCCTGGGACTGGATGAAGCGACGAGGCTTTGCGAACGGGCGGCGCTTGCGGCGGGCGCCGGCGAGGAGGCGGCTGCGGCGCTTGCAAGGTCGGTCGTCGCGGCGGAGGCGAGGGGGCTGACGGTTGTAGGCCTGGCGCACCTCTTCGACTATCTCGACGCGATCCGCGATGGACGTATCGACGGCAAGGCCGAGCCGGCGATCACGCGGCCCGCCCTCACCCTTTACATGTCGGACGCCGGAGGCGGTCTGGCGCATACGGGTTTCGACCGCGTCTGCGATGCGGTTGCCAAGACTGCCCGGCTGTTCGGCGTCGCCATCTTCATGCAGCGCAACGCCTATACCTGCGGCGAACTCGGCTACTTCACCGGCCGGCTGGCCGGCGAGGGACTGGTTTCCTTCGCGGCGACGAACGGACCCGCGCTGATGGCGGGGGCCGGCTCCACCAGGCCGGTCTATTGCACCAACCCGATGTCCTTCGCCGCGCCGGTCGAGGGCGGAACGCCGCTCGTCATCGACCAGTCGTCGAGCGCAACCGCCTTCGTCAGCATCCGCAAGGCCGCGGCGGAGGGACGCGAGCTTCCGGCCGGCTGGGCGCTCGACGCCCAGGGCAAGCCGACCACGGACCCGGCTGCGGCTATGAAAGGCGCTCTGCTGGCGTTTGGCGGCAACCGCGGCGCCAATATCGCGCTCATGGTCGAGGTGCTGGCGGCCGGCCTCTCCGGCGCCAACTGGTCGCTCGACGCGCCGTCGATCTCCGAGGGGCACGAGTGCCCCGGAACAGGTCTGTTCGTAATGGCGATCGAGCCGAAATACGTCGCCCCGGACTTTGCCGCGAGGCTTCACGAGCAGCTCCACCGCCTCTCCCACGACTATCGCGTCCACATTCCCGGCATATCGCGCGGCAAGGCGGGCAAGCTCGCCAAGGCGCTCGGCATCGACGTTTCCGCCGACACGCTGCGGCGTATCGCCGAATTCGCCGACCGGGCCTAGTCTCGCGCCAGCGGGCCTGGCAAGCGCTCCGGGCAGCGAACGGACTGTCAACCAGCGTTGCCGCACTTCAAGCGTTCGTTACTTGACCGCGACGGGCGGGATTGATGTTGGTGCAGCAACATCAGGAGTTTCCAGCATGACCGACTTCACGGGTCCGGGCGCCAGCCGCAGGTTCATCATTCCGCCGCTTGGCCGGCTCTACGCCGCGCTCGGCGATATCGCCGAGACCATCCTGCGCGTCGTCGCCGGGCTGGCGCTGGTAACGCATGGCTGGGGCAAGATAGCCAACCCGTTCGGCGCGGCAGGCATGGTGGAGAGCCTTGGTTTCTACCCCGGCGCGTTCTGGTCGCTGCTTCTGTCTCTCACCGAGTTCCTTGGCGGCTTCCTCATCGCTTTCGGCTTCTTGACCCGTCCGGCTTCGTTCGCCGCCATGTTCGTCCTGCTCGTCACCGTCTATTTCCACTGGATCGTGCAGGGCCAAGGATACGGAGGCGCGGAAAAGTCGATCATCTGGGCAGCGGTCTTCTTCTATTTCGCCGTCCGCGGCGGCAACCGCCATTCGGTGGACGCCAGGCTCGGCAAGGAGTTCTAGACGCTCGCGGCCGGGGCCGGCTGGCAGGGCCTTGTCCTGCCGGCATCTTTGCGTTTCGCGCAAAACCGACTAAGAGACGGGCTCGAGCCAGGCATCGCCAGATGACCTTGTGGCGTTACCGGAGCCAGAAATGACCGAAATTCTTGAAACCCCGAAACTCGTCACCGTTTTCGGCGGCTCGGGCTTCGTCGGTCGCCATGTGGTGCGAGCACTGGCCCGGCGCGGCTATCGCATCCGCGTCGCCACGCGCCGGCCGGAACTCGCCGGCCATCTGCAGCCGCTCGGCAATGTCGGGCAGATCCATGCGGTGCAGGCCAATCTCAGGATGCGCTGGTCGGTCGATCGCGCAGTCGATGGCGCCGATCACGTCGTCAACCTCGTCGGCATCCTTCACAAGTCGGGCGCGCAGACATTCCAGGCCGTGCAGCACGAAGGCGCGAAGAACGTGGCGGAAGCGACCCGGGCCGCCGGTGCGGGGCTGACGCATGGCTCGGCGATCGGCGCGGACGCCGACTCGTCTTCCGCCTATGCAGTCACCAAGGCGCTGGGCGAACGGGTGGTGTTCGAGACGGTGAAGGATGCGGTGGTCTTCCGCCCTTCCATCGTGTTCGGTCCCGAGGACAGGTTCTTCAATCGCTTCGCCGACATGGCGCGCTATTCGCCGGCGCTGCCGTTGATCGGCGGCGGCAGGACGAAATTCCAGCCGGTCTTTGTCGGCGACGTCGCCGAGGCGGTCGCCCGCTCCGTCGACGGGGACGCCAGGGGCGGCCAAATCTACGAACTCGGCGGCCCGAATGTGCTGACCTTCCGCCAGTGCATGGAAGAGATGCTGGAGATCATCGACCGCAAGCGGATGCTCGTGCCGGTTCCCTGGTGGCTGGCCGAAATCCAGGGTGCTGTGCTGGGCCTGCTGCCCAAGCCGCCGCTGACTCACGACCAGGTGACGATGCTCAAGGTCGACAATGTCGTCTCCGACGAAGCGACGCGCGCCGGCAGGACCTTTGCCGGTCTCGGCATCCACCCGCAATCGATCGCCGCGATCCTGCCGAGCTATCTCTGGCGCTACCGCCCCGCCGGCCAGTTCACGAAGAAACGCGAAGCGTAAGGCCCTCATCCGACGTGGCTGCGATTGCCTCATTCCTGCCGGCAGGCATGGAGTCCTGGGTCGCAGCGGTTCTCGTCGTCGGCAGCTTCTTCACGTCCGCGATCACCGCCGCCTTCGGCATTGGCGGCGGCATCGCGATGCTGGCGCTCATGGGGCTCTTCGTGCCCGTCGCCTCGCTGATCCCCGTCCATGGCGCCGTTCAGCTCGGCTCGAACACCGGCCGCGCCTGGCATCAGCGGGCCTTCGTGCGCATGGACGTGGCCAGGCCGGTTATCGCGGGAACCGTCGTGGGGGCGATCTTCGGCGTATTCCTGGTCGTCCAGCTTCCCGACGCGCTCCTCAAGCTCGTGCTCGGCGGCTTTGTCCTGCTGCTCACCTGGGTGAGGATTCCGGGAATCGACCGCCTGACCAAGACCGGCCTTGCCGTGGCGAGCGTGGCGCTTGCGATCCTATCCATGCTGGTCGGTGCGACCGGGCCGCTGGTCGCCGCGCTACTCGCCAGGTTCTTCCAGAACGACCGCCGTGCTCTGATCGCCACCAGTGCGGTCGCCCTGACGACGCAGCATCTCTTGAAGATCGTCGTCTTCGCCCTTGCCGGCTTCGCCTTCTGGGAGTGGGTGCCGCTGGTCGCCGCGATGATCCTGTCTGGCTACATGGGCACGGTCTATGGCACGTCGCTGCTCGAACGCATGCCGGAAGAGACGTTCCGAAAATGGTTCCGGATCGGCATCACGCTGCTCGCGCTCGACCTCCTGCGCCGCGGTCTGATGGCTCTGTAGCGCAGCTACCCCCAGATGAAGAGCGCGGCCAGGCCGACAGCGCCGACGATCAGCCGCCACCAGGCAAACAGCGCATAACCGTGCCGCGAGACATAGTCGAGCAGATAGCGCACGACGATCACCGCCATGACGAAGGCGGCGACGAAACCGACGCCGATGACAGGCAGGTCGGCCGCCGAAAGCACGTCGCGGTTCTTGTAGAGGTCGTAGGCGAAGGCCCCCGCCATGGTCGGCATGGCGAGGAAGAAGGAGAATTCCGCCGCCGAGCGCTTGTCGCTGCCCATCAGCAGCGCCCCGACGATGGTCGCGCCGGAGCGCGAAGTGCCCGGGATCAGCGCAAGGCACTGGAACAACCCGATCTTCAGGCAAAGCGACAGCGGGTAGTCCATCACGTCCAGGTATTTCGGCTTCAGGTCCAGCCGGTCGACCCACAAGAGCACCAGCCCGCCGAGCAGGAGCATGACGCAGATCAGCTTCGGCGTCTCGAACAGCACCGTCTTGATGAAGCCGTGGCCGATGACGCCGAGGAAGGCCGCCGGCAGGAAGGCGATCAGCACGCCGAGCACGAAGCGGCGGGTGCGGCTGTCGTTCGGGAAATCGACCAGGAGCTTGATCAGGCGGCCGGCATAGACCGTCAGGATCGCCAGGATCGCGCCGAGCTGGATCAATATCTCGAAAGCCTTGCCGGTCGACTGGAAGCCCAGGAAATGGCCGGCGAGCAATATGTGACCGGTCGACGACACCGGGATGAACTCGGTTAGCCCTTCGAGCAGGCCCAGCACCAGGGCGTCGACAAGAGACTGATTTTCCATCGGCACTGCAGCTCCCGGGGAGGCGGCTATTGCTTGTCACGGCGCGGAACCGGCCCTATAGGTCGGTCGGCCGTGGCGATCCCGGAATCGGGTGCGCAAGACTTAGCGGCGCGGCCTCCGCGAGGCCAGAAGCTTTTTTCCAGTTTATAACGCGGGATCATGCTGACGCTTTTCCATCATCCGATGTTCGCGACGTGCCGTTTCGTCCGCCTGGCCTTCGGCGAGTTCAACGAGGAACTGGCGCTTATCGAGGAAAAGCCGTGGACGCGCCGCAAGGAATTCCTGGCGCTTAACGCCGCCGGCACGCTGCCGGTGCTGCTGGCCGAGGGCGACGTGCCGATCATCGGCGCGCATGTCATTGCCGAATATCTCGACGAGACACGCGGCGTCTTGAAGCGGGACCGACGCCTGCTTGCCGAGGACCCGATGGACCGCGCCGAGATCCGACGGCTGGCGGACTGGTATCTGGTCAAGACCGAGAGCGAGGTGACGCGCCATCTGGTTCGCGAACGGGTGCTGAAGCCGCTGATGCCCGAGGCGCTGGGCGGCGGCTCGCCCGATTCGGGGGCGATCCGCGCCGCGCGCGCCAATGTCCGTCAGCATATGAAATACACCAACTGGCTGGCCGGCACGCGCCATTGGCTCGCCGGCCCGCGCATCACCTATGCCGATCTCGCGGCGGCGGCGACGCTTTCCATCCTCGATTACCTCGGTGAAATCGACTGGAACGGCCATGGCGCTGCGCGCGAATGGTATACGCGCATGAAATCGCGGCCGTCGTTCCGGCCGCTGCTCGCCGACCGGGTCCGGGGCCTGTCTCCGGTATCGCATTATGCGGATCTCGACTTCTAGCGACCGCCGCCCGGGCAAGCCCGTCCGACGGGAGACGCTGCGGCAGATGATCGCCCGCGAAGCGAGGCTTGGCGGCTTCGACGCCGTAGCCGTGACGTCGCCCGACGCTATCCCGCTCGCCCCGGCGCGGCTGAAGGAGTTCGTCGCCGACGGGTTCCATGGATCGATGGACTGGATCGCCGAAACGCTGGAGCGGCGCGCCGATCCGCGCACACTATGGCCCGAGGTCCGCTCGATCATCGTACTGGCCATGAATTACGGCCCGGATCACGATCCACGCGGCCTGCTGGAAAAGCGCGACCGCGGCGCAATCTCCGTCTATGCGCGGAACCGCGACTATCACGATGTCGTCAAGGGCAGGCTGAAGGAGATCGCCGGGCGGATCGTCGCCAAGGCCGGCGGCGACGTGAAGGTTTTCGTCGATACGGCTCCGGTGATGGAAAAGCCGCTCGCCGAAGCCGCTGGCATCGGCTGGCAGGGAAAACATACCAACCTCGTCAGCCGCGAGTTCGGATCGTGGCTCTTCCTCGGCTCGATTTTCACCACCGCCGAGATCGAGCCCGACACGGCGGAAGAAAACCGTTGCGGGTCCTGCCGCGCCTGCCTCGACGCCTGCCCGACCGATGCATTCCCCGCACCTTACCGGCTCGATGCGCGGCGCTGCATCTCCTACCTGACCATCGAGAACAAGGGTCCGATCCCGCAGGAATTCCGGGCAGCCATCGGCAACCGCATCTATGGCTGCGACGACTGCCTGGCCGCCTGTCCCTGGAACAAGTTCGCCCGTGCTGCTTCCGAAGTGAAACTCTCCGCCCGCGACGACCTGCGCGAGCCGAAGCTTGCCGAGCTTTTGGGCCTCGACGACGCGGCGTTCCGCGCTCTCTTTTCCGGCTCGCCGGTGAAACGCATCGGCCGTGACCGGTTCATTCGCAATGCGCTGATCGCCGCCGGCAATTCGCAAGACGCCGCGCTCGCCGCCCGCTGCCGCGAACTGCTCGACGACGCCTCTCCGCTGGTACGCGGCGCGGCCGTCTGGGCGCTGTCGCGGCTTGTTCCTCCGATCGAACTGGCCGCGCTTGCAGCAACCGTCCGGGAATCGGACGAATCCGTTCGGGCCGAATGGCTGGCCGCCGCTCCATCCATCGCAGAACCGGCGACCGCATGACCCCTCGCTTCTTCATCTTCGGGGCGGGTTATTCGGCCAAGGCTTTCGCTGCGATGCGCAGCGATCCGTCCGTCGAAGTCTCCGGCACGACGCGCTCGCCGGAAAAGTTCGAAGCGCTGCGGCGAGCCGGCATCGAGCCTTTTCTTTTCGCCGACGGAGCCTTGTCGGCGCAGCTGCCCGCCTCGCTTCGGCAGGCCACGCATCTGATCGTCTCGATCGCACCGGACGAGCGCGGCGACCCGGTCCTGGCCGCCGTCGCGGACCGCATCGCCGATCTCGCACCGCAACTGCGCTGGATCGGTTATCTCTCGACGGTCGGCGTCTATGGCGACCATGGCGGCGGGTGGGTCGACGAGACGAGCGAATGCCGCCCGGTTTCCCGCCGCTCCGTCCTGCGCGTCGCCGCCGAAAGGGAGTGGCTGGCACTCGGCGAAAGCACGGGCGTGCCCGTGGCGATCCTGCGGCTCTCCGGTATCTACGGCCCCGGCCGCAATGCTTTCGTGAACCTGACCAACGGCACGGCCAAGCGCCTGATCAAGCCCGGCCAGGTGTTCAACCGTATCCATGTTGCCGACATTGCCGGCGCGCTCCGGCATCTCGCGGACCGCGACCTCGGCGGCATCTTCAATATCACCGACGACCTCCCGGCGCCCCCGCAGGACGTGGTGGCCTATGCAGCCTCGTTGATGGGCGTCGAGCCGCCGCCGGAAATTCCTCTTGCTTTTGCCCAACTTTCGCCCATGGCCCGGTCTTTCTATGGCGAGAACAAGCGCGTCTCGAATGCGGCGATCAAGGGGACCGGCTATGCTTTCCGCCATCCGCACTACCGTTCGGCCCTTGACGCCATGTGGGCGGATGGCGATTGGCCGGGCGCAGGCGCAAGCGATGCGATGAAGCGGCCGTGAAACGGCCATGGAACGCGTGTGATCGTGGCGTCCGCACGGAAGTGCTATGATTGCGGGTGTGGGTTCGGCGTTCACGATTGGGAAACCATCGAGGCCCAGGGTCGGCCAAGGGCGGGCTAGGTCGGGACCAGAGAAAAGGCTGGGACAGCCATGGAAACTTTCTTCAGATATGCGCTGAGATTTGCAGCCATTGCCGTCGCGGCCTTCGCGATGTCCGGCATCGAAGCGCCGCGCGCGGGCGCGGAGTAACTCGCGAAAAACCTGTTCGGACACAAGGCGCTGCCTGCCGCGATACCGGCAAAATCCTATGGCTTCTATTCCAAGGGCTGCTTTTCGGGTGGGGTCGCCATTGCGACGGAAGGGCCGACATGGCAGGCGATGCGCCTGTCGCGCAACCGCCGCTGGGGCCACCCGACAATGATCGCACTGGTCGAGAAACTGTCGCGCGACGCGGCTGAGAAGGACGGCTGGCCGGGGCTGCTCATCGGCGATATCTCGCAACCGCGCGGCGGCCCGATGCTGACCGGTCACGCCT